>JARLJM010000140.1 GCA_031291185.1 Parasulfuritortus sp.
CCATGCGCGGCCAGAACGCGGTGACAGGGAATGACGATGGGAATGGGGTTGTCGCCGACCGCCTGGCCGACCGCACGCGGACTGCTGCCGAGTTCAGCCGCGATTTCGCCATAGGTGCAAGTCTCACCGGACGGAATCGTCATCAAGGACTGCCAGACCCGTTGCCGGAATACCGTACCCACGGGCGCCAGCGTCAGTTTCCATTCATGCGCCGGGTTGGCGTAATAGGCTTCGAGCTCGTGGTTCACCTTGCGGATTGCGGCTGAACCGCAGGGCCGCAGTGCCGTGTCCGGCGGGAGAAAGACCAGCCCCGCCAGCGCCTCGCCCGCAAGTTGAACGCCCAGCGCCCCGAACGGGGCGGGCAGGATGGCATCGTATTGGGCATGTTCCGGCTGAGTCATGCCGGCATTGTCCCAGTCGTCACCCGAAATGGGAACGCAAAAAAACGGCTGCTCCCCAGCGCAGGACGCGCGGGGAAGCCATCAGGTCAGAATGAAGTCCAGACGAAGGCGTACAGGGTGTTACTGTCGCTGGCCTTGGGCCCGCCACCATTGTCGCTATTGGTCAGGCCATTCAGCTTGGTAAACCAGGTGTATTGCAGGCCTAGCCGCACGTTGGCCCACGGCGATCCCCAGGAGCCGGCCTTGCCGAACGGCGTCCAGTCGGCCTGCAGGATGTAGCTGTTCGTGGTCGGATCACCACCATAGAGCGTGGTGTCCGAGGTACCACCAATTCGCGACGTTCCCAGGGTCAGGCCATAGGTCTGATCGAAGTAATAGGAGGCGCTCAGATCGAAACGGTGCAGGGTATTGCTTGCATTATCCGAACCTGCGTTGGCAAAGGTCGCATCCAGAGTCTGCTTCTCGTGCATGTAGGCACCATTGACAGCAAGGATGTCGTTCTTGCCCACTGGTAGCTGATACGACCCATCAACCCCGATGTCGTTGTACTTGTCTTTTGCGGTCAAACCATCGGGCGTGATGCGTGCGTTGAGCCCGAACACCCCAGCTGTGACCGTGCCGCCCCCGACATTGCCCATGTAGGCAAAGCGCCAGTAGGGATTGACCCCGCTCAACTTGTTATAGGGATCGCCAGGCGCAAGCACATTCGTGCTCTCGAGGAAACTGCGCGATTGGGGCATATAGCCACCCAGCTCGGCGTACCAGGTGTTATCCACCAGCGTGTAGGCATTCAGCCCCCATACTTGCGCGCCAAGCCCGCCGTCAAGCAGCGGCGACGCATTGGCGCCCGGGGTCAGGGTCGGCCCGATGTAAGGGAAGCGCCAGGCCGGCACGGTGTTGAACACATCACTGACGGTCGGGTTGTTGTTCAGGCTGACGCCGACGACCGATGACTTGCCGCCCAGCGTGAAGGTATCGGCATAGCGGATATCGGCATTGTCCTGGGCCAGGGTAGGCACTTTGAACGTGCCATGCTCGCCGGTACCCGTCGCCTGGATGAAGGCGCCGATATGATCGGTCATACGACCCGCCAGGAAGAGCGAGGCCTGCTGGGCGAACTCGGCGGTATGCTGCTTGCTGCCATCGGCCGGCGCGGTATTCAGCTTCTCGTAGGACGACTGCACCATCGCGGAGAGCGGAATGTGTCCTTCGCCGCCGTTCGTGAGCGTGTAGCCGTTCAACTTGAACGTCATGCCAAAGGGCGTCAATTGAGGCCCGAATGAGCCCACATGACAATCGGCGCAGGTCGACCCGGTCTGCCGGGAAAAGCTGGGCACCGCATGGGCGGGAACAATCACCGACGCCCAGGCAAGACAGGCCGTCAGCAAGACAGATGGCAAACGCCAGGCAGCCGAAAGCCGGCTGGGCAGGTAAACCTCGATACGCGAAAACATGACTTCTCTCCAAAATTGTGATTGGACCGGGGTAGCTCACGAAACCCCATCGAATGGACATGTCCAAGGATAACCATGAGAGCGAGAATGGTCTTTTACCATTGTGTAAGTTGCTGCCAGGCAGGCCGCCTGGCGTGCTAGATCCCGTATTTCTTGATCTTGTACCACAGCGACCGTTCGCTGATTTCCAGCAGGCGCGCCGCGGCCGATTTGTTGTCGCCGGTCCGGCGCAGCGCCTCCTCGATGAGGCGCTTTTCCAGCTGGACCACGTGCGGTTCCATGACCAGGCTTTCCGGCGCGGGATCTGCCGAGTCGGCCACCGCGATCCGGGCCGACACCGGGTTGAACACCTCGTCCGGCAGCAAGGTGGGGCTGATGATGTCGCCCTGGCTGAGCACAGCCGCGCGCTCCATCATGTTTTCCAGTTCGCGGATGTTGCCGGGCCAGGCGTAGCCACCCAATTGACTCAGTGCCTCGGCATCCAGCCTGGGCATGGGACGACCCAGTTCGCGGCTGTATTTGTCCAGGAAATGCTCAGCCAGCAGCGGAATGTCGTCGCGCCGTTCGCGCAACGGCGGCACCTCCACCCGGACCACATTGAGGCGGTAGTACAAATCCTGGCGCAGCCGGCCTTCCGCCACCGCCTGCTGCGGGTCGCGGTTGGTCGCGGCGACGATGCGCAGGTCGACCGCCACCGGCTGATGGCTGCCCAGACGTTCGACGCAGTTTTCCTGCAGCACGCGGAGCAGCTTGGCCTGCAGCGCCAGCGGCATTTCGGTGATCTCATCCAGGAACAGGGTGCCGCCGCTGGCTACTTCGAAGCGGCCCATGCGGTCCTTGTCCGCGCCGGTGAAGGCACCCTTGCGATAGCCGAACAGCTCGCTTTCCAACAGCTCAGCTGGAATGGCCGCGCAATTGATCGCAACGAACAGGCCGGTGCGGCCCGACTCCTGATGGATGGCGCGAGCCACCAACTCCTTGCCGGTGCCGGTCTCGCCGACCACGAAGATGCTGCTGCGGGCCGGGGCCACCTGGCGGATGAGCTGATACAGGTTTTGCATGGCCGGGCTCTGGCCGATGAATTCGCCCCAGCCGCGGTCCATTTCCTCGCGCAGGAAACGGTTTTCGCGCTGCACGTGTTCCATGGCCAGGGCGCGGGTCACAGCCAGCTCCACCGTGGACATCTCGAACGGGCGGATGATGTAGTCGATGGCGCCCAGCTTCATCGCCTCGACCGCGCTCTGCACGCTGCCGTGGGCGGTGAGCACCACCACCGGAATCTCCTCGCCCCGTTCGCGCAATGCACGCAGGAGGCCGATGCCATCCAGGTTGGGCATGCGCAGATCGGTCAGCACCAGATCGAACGTACCCTCGGCAAACCGGGCCAGCGCCTCGTTGCCGTCGGCGGCCTGAACCACGTCATAGCCCATGGCCAGCAGTGCCATTTCCAGCAGGCGGCGCATCTTGTCTTCATCATCCACCACCAGGATGCGACTGGTCACTTTGCTTCTCCTTTCGATCCGCCAAAACGGACGGTAAACGCGGCCCCGCCCAGGGCGGATTTGGCCACTTCGATCTCACCCTCATGGGCCTGGACGATCTGCTGCACGATGGTCAACCCGAGTCCGATGCCGCCCTCGCGACGGGTGAAGAAGGGATCGAACACCCGATCCAGCACCCCGGATGGAATACCGGGGCCATCATCCTCCACTCGCACCGCGAAGCCTTTCCCATCATCAAAGCTGACGATGCGAATCCAGCCACCATCCGGTACATGCTGGGTCGCATTGATGATCAGGTTGAGAAACACCTGGATCATCTGCTCACGGTCGCAGGCCAGAATGGACTGCCGGGCATTGAGCCGGGTTTCGATCCGGATGTTTTTTTTCTCGGCCCGGTTGCCGATCAGGGCCAGGACATGCTCGATGATTTCGTGCACATCGTGCGGCTGGAACAGGGGCGGGCGTGGCGAAGCGCATTCGAGCAGCGTGGTCACCAGCCGGTTCAGTCGCTCCGTCTCGCTGACGATGAAGCCGGTCAATTCCCGATCCTGTTCAGTCAGATCCCCGCGCCGTTCAAGCATCTGGGCCGACGATTTGAGAATGCCCAGCGGGGTGCGTACTTCGTGCGCCATGATGGCCGCCATCTCGCCGACCACGGCCAGCTTGCCGGCCCGGACCAGATGCTCGCGTGACTCTTCCAGTGCATCGATCATTTCGGCAAAGGCATGGCTGAGTTCACCCACTTCGCTGATGCCGGTATGCAGTACCGGCGGTCGCTTTGCGTTGCCGCGCCGAAAATTCCGGGCGAACTCGGTCAGCCGACCGATGGGCGAGGCCAGCCGCTTGGCCAGACGGCTCGACAACCAGCCGGCCACGGCAAGACTGAACAGCAGACCGCCCATGATCACCCAGGCCAGATGCCAGACCGGCGCAAAGGCGACCCGGGTCGGCTCCACCACCCGCATGCGCCAGCCGAATCCGGAAAAGTGCTGATAACCGGGCGAGACCGCCGAGCCGGTCAGCAGCGTCTCGTCCTTGTCGACCACACCGGCCCGGGACGGATCGCCGGAGGTCGCGATGACCTGCCCCGCCGTGTCGAGCAACTGGGCCGTCCGTTCGCTGTCCCTGATGTCGTCGGTCAGGAAACGGCGCACCACATTCCAGTTCAGCACCGCGTATAGATAACCGATATTCCCCAAGCCGAGCGCATTCGGCACGGTGGTCCTCAGCACGTAATGTCCCGCGCCTTCGGGTGCCTGTGCGGTGGTCTGTTCCAGCACCACGCCATCGGCATTGACCTGGTCGGCCGCCTTCATCGGCGCGCCCGGCTGCCGACCGATGCCGACCAGACCGGGATCGCTGGCAGCCACGATCCGACCCTGCGCGTTGGTGCAGTAAAGCGCGCTGTAGACATCGCCGTGGCCGGCCTTGAGATCGCCCAGCAGGCGGGCCAGGCGCTTGTCCACGTCGCCGACCTGGATGTCCTGCATCAGCTCGACCCGACGCCATTCGCGCAGGTCTTCGAGCCGCTCGAAGAAGAACACATCGATACGCTCCAGCAAGCCGGATGAGCTGTTGCCCAGGTTCTGGGCGATCTCGGCCTTGAAGGCGCGACGGAATTCGATGAAGGACAGGCTGCCGCTCAGCACGATGGCCACCAGCACCAGGGCCAGCGAGCCGCGCAGGATGGCGGTCCGGATGGTGACATCGCGCCTGGCCCGGCTCAGGATGGCCATCCCGGAGTCCCCCGAACTGACAAAGCGGTAAAAAATGGCCGGGATCGGTTACGGTACACTCCCGCACCTCGTGTATCAGTCATCGTTGACGATCATGTTTCAGACAAGTGGAGATCATAGCGTGACCCGCATCGCTTGCCCCAATACCAAACCGTATGTCAGGACACCTTCGTGTTCCCGGCAGGGTATCAGGCACGCCGCCTTCATGCTGCTCCTGATGCTGTCCGGATTGGCGCAAGCCGCACCCTATGAGCTCGGCCAGGGCTATCAGCTGCCGGTCCTGGGACTCACAGCAGGCGGCTACCTCAGCCTGCAGGTCAGCGCGCTGGAAGGAGAGAAGAGCAAGGCGACCGTGCAGGATATGAGCCTGTTTCTGCATAGTGACCCGAGGCCGGACTGGCATTTCTTTACCGAGATCGAGGTCAGCAACCCGGTCACGCTGACCAAGAGCGGCCTGAACAGCACGGACATCGACCTGGACTTCGAACGCTTCTACCTCGACCATAACCTGTCCGCCCGGAACACGCTGCGCTTCGGCAAGTTCCTCACCCCGGTCGGGCGCTGGAACCAGATCCATGCCGACCCGCTGGTCTGGACCGTATCCCGGCCGCTGACCACCTCTGCCGCGTTCGCCCGCAATGCCTCGGGCGCCCAGCTTTACGGCAGCTGGCCGCTCGGCCGATCGGCCATCGACTATCAGGTATACCTCGACGACACCGCCCTGTTAGACCCCACCGAAGGCCACGAGAGGACCTACATGGACCTGAGCGTACAGCCCAACCCACCAAGTTCATTCCGGCGCGGTGCCGGGGCCAGGCTGCGCTACCGGACCTTCGACGACCAGTTGCAGGCCGGGGTGTCGGTGGCCCATTTCCAGCTCAAGGACCTGCCCGGCTTCAAGGACATGGTGGGCGCGGACCTGTTCTACACCCGCAATGAGATGGAGTTTTCCGGAGAACTGGTTTATCGCCAGGACGACAGCCCGGCCGGCAAAAGCGAATGGGGCGGCTTCGTGCAGGCGGTCCTGCCATTGATGAACAATTTCTACGGCATCGTCAGCCATGAACGCTACAAGGCCGAGATGTTCAACGATCCGGTGAACAGCACCAGCCTGGGCATCACCTACCGCCCCAGTTCGCCCTTCTCGGTCAAGCTGGAACGCCGCGAATCGCGCGGGGAAGAACGTCTGGCCCCCGATGGGTGGCTATTTTCCGTCGCGCTGCTGTTCTGATGAGGTCCGTTTTGACCGACTGGCGCGTCCTGCTCGCGATCCTCGCCATTTCAACCGGCCTCACCGCCACGGGCCTTGCCCGCGCCGATGAAAGCATTGCCGTCATCGTCGGCAAGACTCCGCCCCACATCGCATTCGACCGCGCCAACCTGGAGGACATCTTCCTCAAGCGCATCCAGGTGGACGATGACCGTACCGCGCTGGTGCCGCTCAACCTGGCGTCCACCGATCCCGTGCGGGTAGCCTTTTCCCTGAGCCTGCTGGGCGAACGGCCGGGCGCCCGGCAAAGCTACTGGACCGAACGCTACTTTCAGGGCATCTCGCCGCCCTATACGGTCCATTCCCAGGAAGCCATGCTCCGCTTCGTCGCCGACACGGCGGGCGCCATCGGCTATGTCGCGTCCTGCCGGGTCGATGCCCGGGTGCATGCCGTGGCCCATCTGCCGGTGCCGGCGGAATTGACCAGCCAGCTCCACCAGCTCTGCGAGAAGACCGAGCCCGGTTCGGAATAACCCGCACAGGCTGTATACAATTTTTGCGTACTGCCCAAGTTTGCGGGCCGGCCTGCGCCCTGCCATCATCAGAAAACAACTTAAAAACAGTTAGATAACAAACTGGCACGGATGTGGCTATGTAAGAGCAGACCCTTCAACCGGACCTGCCCGAATGAACAGCCAGACCTCACCCTTCATCGAAGCTGGAATCGACCCGCTGCTGGCCGACCTGTCGGACCTGATCACCCTCCAGCATGTCGGAGCCGTGCATCCAGCGCGTCCGGAACTTCAAGGCTTCATCCGGTCCGTATTCAGTCAGGCCCATGGCGCCCAGGTCTCCGCCTTCTATCCCAACCTGCTGGGCTTTCGCGTCGCGGAGCAACCCCGGGCCGTCGTCGGCTACCGGGACGGCCGGGCAACCACCCTGTTCTCCGAACAGTATCTGGACCGGCCGGCCCATGAGCTGGCATCGAGCCGGCTCGGCCTGCCGGTCAGACGCGCGGAAATGGTGGAGGTCGGCAATCTGGCCATCGCCGATCCCGGTCAGGCCCGCTGGGTCATCTCGGCCAGCACGGCCTTTCTCGCCGCGGCGGGCTACCGCTGGGTGCTGTTCACGGCCAACCAGCCGCTGGCCAACGCCTTCAGCCGCCTGGGCCTGAAGCCCCTGGCGCTGGCCGATGCCAGCCCGGAACGGCTGCCGGACCGGGGCGCGGCCTGGGGCACCTATTACGACGGCGAACCCAAGGTCTATCTGGGCGACATCCAGGCCGGGTGCCAGAAGCTCCACAGCAGCGGCCTGCGCCGCCCGAACCTGCAAAAGCTGCTCCATGCCGCACAACAGGCCGGTGTGGAGCGCGCCTTCGACCAACACATGCCAACCACCGCAATGGCGGTGCAATGAAAGAACTCCTGATCCGCATCCGGCGTGAGGCGGCGCGTCATCCCGACGCGCCGGCCCTGCTCGACGAACTCATCGAACTGGACTACGACACCCTGGTCCAGACTGTCGATCGCCTGACCGACACGCTGATCGCGGAGCGCATCGGCCTGCTGGTCGACAATGGCATTCCCTGGGCCTGTCTCGACCTGGCCATTGTCCAGCGCGGCGCCGTGTGCGTGCCGATGCCCGGCTTCTTCTCCGACGATCAGCTACGCCATCTGATCCGGGATGCCGACCTCGATCTCATCGCGACCGACCAGCCCGAACGTATCGCAGGCCTGCTTGGCGATGACCCGGCAGGCATGGTGCGTGTGGCGGGACGCAGCCTGAGCCTGTTCCGGCGCACGACCGAAATGACCGGCCCGGGGCTGCCGCCGGGAACGGTCAAGGTGACCTATACCTCCGGCACCACCGGCCAGCCCAAGGGCGTCTGCCTGTCCGGGGAAACCCTGCGCTCCGTGGTCGTCGCGTTGTGCGAAGCCGTGGCCGCCACCCCGTCCGACCGCTGCCTGTCGCTGCTGCCGCTGTCGACCCTGCTGGAAAACATCACCGGCCTGTACGCACCGCTGTGGACCGGCGCCCTGGCTCAAGTACCGAGTCTGGCGAGTTGCGGCCTGTCCGGTTCCTCCGGCCTGCAGATGGACCGGTTGTTTGCCGCCCTGACCCGGGCCAGGCCGACCATCACCGTCCTGGTTCCGCAACTGCTCAAGGCCCTCGCCGGCGGGATCGCTGCCGGACTGCCGGCGCCCGAGTCCCTGCGCTTCGTCGCGGTCGGTGGCGCACCGGTCGCCGAATCGCTGCTGCAACAGGCACGTCTGTTCGGCCTGCCGGTGTTCCAGGGCTTCGGCCTGTCGGAAGCCGGCTCGGTCGCCAGCCTCAACCTGCCCGGCGCAGAACGCGAAGGCAGCGTCGGCAAACCCTTGCCGCATGTGCAGATTCGCATTGCCGAGGACGGCGAAGTGGTGGTCGGCGGCCGGCTGTTCCAGGGCTATCTGGGAACACCCGGCACATTGAATGGCACAGACTGGCCGACCGGCGACCTGGGCCATATCGATGCGGACGGCTATCTCTTCCTCACCGGCCGCAAGAAGACGGCCTATGCCACCGCCTTCGGCCGCAATGTCTCGCCCGAATGGGTGGAGAGCGCGCTGACCGGCCACCCCTATATCGCCCAGGCCGCCGTATTCGGCGAAGCCGCGCCGTTCAACGTGGCAGTGCTGGTCCCCCGGCCCGGTATCGCTCCGTATGAACTGAGCCGCGCCGTGGCAACAGTCAACGACACCCTGCCCGACTATGCCCGGATCGGCGCCTGGGTCATTGCAGATCACCCCTTCATGCCGGCCAATGGTCTGAGCAACGGCGCCGGTTGCATCCGGCGCGGAGCGATCCACTCCCTATATCAAACCCGCATCGAACAACTGTATGCCACCGAGGAAATTCATGCCGTTCCATGACCGCCTGATCGCGTCCACAGCAGCCGAACGCGACTACATGCTGGCGATTCCGCTCATCCAGCGTGCCCTGGCCGGCGAGGTCAGCCTATCCGAGTACCAACGCTTCCTCCAGCAGGCCTACCACCACGTCAGACACACCGTGCCGTTGCTCATGGCCTGCGGCGCGCGGCTGCCCGACCGGCTGGGCTGGCTGCGGACCGCCACCGCAAAATACATCGAGGAAGAAATCGGCCATGAGGAGTGGATTCTGGACGACATCGCCGCGGCTGGCGGCGATCCCGATGCAGTTCGCACATCGATGCCCGCACCCGCCACCGAGCTGATGGTGGCCTATGCCTACGACACCATCAACCGGGGCAACCCGGCCGGTTTCTTCGGCATGGTTCTGGTGCTTGAAGGCACCAGCGTCAACCTGGCGCACCGGGCCGCCGGAGCCATCCAGCAACGACTCAATCTGCCCGATACCGCCTTTCGCTATCTGACCTCGCACGGCAGCGTCGATCAGGAGCACATCCGCTTTCTTGAAACCCTGCTGAACCGTCTGGACGAACCCGGCGACCAGGCCGCCGTCACCCACGCGGCCCGTATCTTCTTCCGCCTGTACGGCGACATATTCCGTTCCATTACCCCTTGAGAGAATCCCGATGAAAATCCTTCCGCTCACCCTGGCCCTGGCCGCCACGCTGCTGACCACCCCTGTATTCGCCAACGATGCCGCGCTGGATCAGTCCATCCTGGAAGCTCAACACCAGTGGGAACGCATCAACTACGAGATGCCTGCCGATCAGAAAGCACCGGCCTTCGAGGCCCTGGCAAAGCAGGAGGCCGCACTGGTCCAACGCTACCCGAACCGGGCCGAGCCCCTGATCTGGCACGGCATCATCCTGAGCTCGCTGGCTGGTGCCAAGGGCGGCCTGGGCGCCCTCGGTCTGGCCAAGGAGGCGCGCGATAACCTGCTGGCCTCCGAGAAGATCGACCCGACCGCCATGCTCGGTTCCGCCGACACCTCGCTCGGCACGCTGTACTTCAAGGTCCCCGGCTGGCCGATCGGTTTCGGCGATGACGACAAGGCCGAGGCCTATCTGAAGCAGGCCCTGCAGATCAATCCGAACGGCATCGATCCCAATTACTTCTACGCCGATTTCCTGTATGGCAAAAAGCGCTACCCGGAAGCCATGCAGGCTCTGGAAAAGGCCATGGCCGCCGCACCGCGCCCGAACCGTCCGCTGGCCGACAAGGGCCGTCGTCAGGAGATCCAGGCGCTGATGACCAAGGTCCGCGAAAAGGCCGGCGACTCGCTCAAATCAGCGGAGCGCTGACACCATGAATCTGCAAAATCAACGCATCATATTGACCGGCGCGGGCGGTGGCATCGGCAGCCTGTTGGGTGAAATGCTGGTCGCCAAGGGCGTGCGGCTGTGCCGACTGGTGCGCCAGATCGACCCCGATTCCAACTCCGCCAACCTGTTCGTCGGCCAGAACAGCCAGGTCCTCACCCTGGCCTGCGATGTCGCGCAAACCAGCCAGCGCGACGAAGCCATTCGCGCCGTGGAACGGGCTTGGGGCGGTGTCGATGTCCTCATCAACCTGGCCGGCGTGCTCGACTTCAAGCCCTTCCAGGACGCAGACCCGGCCATGCTCCATCGCATGATCCAGGTCAACGTCGAGGCCCCCATGCAGCTGGCCCGCGCCGTCCTGCCGGGCATGCTGGAGCGCGGCCATGGCCGCATCGTCAATGTCGGCTCCATGTTCGGCAGCATCGGCTTCCCGTTCTTCGCCACCTACTCAGCCACCAAGTTCGCGCTGCGTGGCTACTCCCAGGCCCTGCGCCGGGAACTGGCCGGCACTGGCGTGGGCGTGACCTACGTCTCGCCCCGCGCCGTGAATACCCCGCTCAACCCGCCCGTGGTCCACGAGATGGCCGCCAAAGGGATGATGCACATGGACGAACCGGAGCCCGTCGCCCGCGCCATCGTCCGGGCCATCGAGAAGGAACGCAGCGAGGCCTATCTCGGTTTTCCTGAAGGCTTCTTTGCCCGTCTCAACGCGCTGTTCCCCGGACTGGTGGACAAGGCGCTGGCCAAACAAACCCCCGGCCTGCACTCATTTGCTGCAAGCCAGAACGCTTGAATTCCACTTTGGAGAAACCCATGAAATTCGCAACACTGATGCCCCTTGCCCTGCTCACGCTGTCCACCGGCGTATGGGCCGACAATGACCTGTATGTGCTGGGCGAAGTCACCCACTCCCAGGACAAGCTGAACACCAGCACCAACGACACCGCGCTGACCAACGCCGGTGCCACGGCGTTGACCAGCAACGGCAAGAGCAACGGCAACCAATGGCGTTTGCAACTCGGCTACAAGATCAACCCCAACTTCGCGATCGAGGGCGGCTACATCGACTTCGGCAAGGCCAAGTACTCGGCCAGCTACGCCGGCGGCACCGCACAGGGCACGACCAAGGCCGGTGGCCTGGACATCGCCGCGCTCGGCATCCTGCCGATCACCGACAGCTTCTCGGTATTCGGCAAGGCCGGCGTCGTCGCCGCCCGGGTCAAATCAGACCTGACCACGACTCCCGCCAGCACGGCGACCGCAAGCACCTCGGCCAACGCGATCAGCCCCCTGATCGGCCTGGGCGCCAGCTACAAGGTCAGCGACACCATGGATGTGCGGGCCGAATACGATCACGCCAGCAACCTGGGCAAGTCGGGCAAAACAGGCAAGCTGACCGCCAACATGCTGTCCGTCGGCCTGGCCTACCATTTCTAAGTTAACACTGACTATTTCGTCATTCCCGCGAAAGCGGGAATCCAGGTTTTTGATTTGGCTGGGCTCCCGCCTGTGCGGGAGCGACAAACCGGAGTCCAGCATGCTCCCCCTGCCCCACCCATTTTCGATTCGGCGGCTTGCCCATTTGGCCTATCGCAATTCGCATCGCCTGTACCCGAAGCCCGAAGAAAGATCGAGAAGATTGCGTTTTTTCCTGCGCTCTCTGTTGTCCCTACGGCCGAGTGCCACCTGGTTCGACGCCCTGGACAATTTCGCCGGACTGAACGCATGCGCACTGCACGAACCGGAAATGGCGGAGAAGCTGCACCGTCCTTATCGACGTAGCGGCCTCTCGGTCAAAGACCGTCTGGAACTCGTCCTGGACCACAACCGGATCGTCAGCCTCCTGGGCTGGTCAGATCTGGTCGCGAATTCGTATGCGAAAACAGTTGAGATCGCCAACTTCACGGACCGCGAGGGCAGCGCCCTGCAACTGATCCTGGCCCGGCCCGGCCAATTCGGCAAGGAAGGCGAACTGGCTTTGCATCTGGTTGATGGCGACACCCGCCTGTACTCCGCCTGCTTCTCATTCAGGAAATCAGATGGCATACGGGAACTCGATGTCGGCTGCATACAGGGGCCGGACCTTCAGGATGCAAGACAAAGCGTTCGTGATCTTACCCGC
>JARLJM010000016.1 GCA_031291185.1 Parasulfuritortus sp.
CTGCGATTATGTTGGGTTCCAAGTTATGTGGCGTTCAGCCCTTATCTACGCGTAAACAGAGGGCCTTTCAGAACTGAACGTCACATAATTGCGGAGATGAAAACTGCTAGCGGGCTTAGCATGGTCCGGGATTGAAAGGATCCCGGATCATGCTGAGAACTCTATTGCGGATGGAACAGCCGTTTTATATCGCCCGTCACGAAGAAGCCCCTCTACTTAAGGAACGAGAGGCCTTCCTGGAACACCTGCTTCGGCAGGGTACAAGCTTGGCGGCGGCACGCATCGTCGCATGGCAGTTGCTGAACGTCATCCGGATCTTGAAACTGACTCAATTGCGTGATGTGTGGATCAACGAAATCGAAGCGGCAGCCAAGGAGTGGACACGACAGCAGCGCTCGAATCCGAACATCCGATCTTACAAGCACACAGGAAGTTACTTCATCTATGTTGCGAAGAAGTGGCTTCGCTTTGCTGGCGTACTCAAGTTGCCGGCGACTCCATGCATACGGTTCGCGGGCGAAATCGCTGATTTTGCGAAGTGGATGACGGATGAAATGGGGCTGGCGAAGGCGACGGTACGATCGCGCCAGCAGAAGACATCGCTGTTTCTCAAGTGGCTTTCTGCACGGCACCGTTCGCTCGCTGCCGTGCGGCTCAGAGATGTAGACGACTTTCTGATCTTCAAGGGGTCTAACGGCTGGAGCCGCAAGTCTGCATGCGGCTATGCGGATGCGCTGCGGACCTTCTTCCGTTATACCGAACAGCGCTGCTGGTGCAAGCCGCGCATCGCTGAAGGCATCATTTCGCCCAGACTGTATGCGCAAGAAGGATTACCCGAAGGACCAGAATGGAAGGACGTTCAGCGCCTGCTGAAAGGTATGAAGGGGACCAACGCGGCAGCGCTACGTGCCAGAGCCGTTTTGTTCCTTCTGGCAGTTTACGGATTACGCAGCGGCGAGATACAGCGTCTGCTGTTGAGCGACTTCGACTGGAGCTCTGAGACGTTCACGGTGAACCACTCCAAGCGCGGAGGCTCGCAGAAGTATCCTCTGCAACGTGAAGTAGGCGATGCCATCCTGGCATACATCCAGAAGGCGAGGCCGCAGTCCTCCTGCCGGAATCTGTTCCTAACGCTGAAGCCGCCATACCGAGCGATCGGAGGCAGCGCGCTCTGGAAGATCACGAACAGAGGAATGCAAGTAGCAGGCATCCAATGCCGGCGACGCGGCCCGCACAGCCTGCGGCATGCCTGTGCCACTCATCTGCTGGAACGAGGCGCATCCATGAAGGAAATCGGAGATCTGCTTGGCCATCGCGACTACAGATCCACGAGCATTTACGCCAAGGTTCATCTCCAACAGCTACGCCGTGTGGCGGACTTCGATCTGGGAGGTCTGCTATGAAGCTCGCGGCTGCGGTCGATGTCTATCTGATGTATCGGCGTGCAA
This sequence comes from Parasulfuritortus sp., assembly GCA_031291185.1. Taxonomy (GTDB): domain Bacteria; phylum Pseudomonadota; class Gammaproteobacteria; order Burkholderiales; family Thiobacillaceae; genus Parasulfuritortus. Next base: position 1,449 of record JARLJM010000016.1, read on the forward strand.
TGGGCCAGAGGTTCGATAGTCCATCTGTTGCACTCCGAGCGTTCTCGCGTCGTTACGGCAATAGATCCCTTCAAGGGATCACATCTTCGGAGGTGAAACAGTTCCTTGATGTTCCGCAAACTGGCCCCGCAACGTGGCGGAGGAAATATGGAGTATTGCGAGACTTCTTCGTGTACTGTCGGTGTCGCGGAAAGGTGAATGCGGTTCCCATGCCACTTGCAGCTCCGAAGTACACGCAGACCTTCGTCCCGTATATCTACTCCCGTCGGGAGCTTCGTCTGCTGTTGGATGCAGTGCCTCGTTGTCAGCGACGTTCGACATGCCGAACATCCGAGATTACGCTTCGCGCCCTGCTGTTGTTCCTCTACGGAACGGGTATGCGGATGGGTGAAGCGCTGAGGCTGCGTCTGGTCGACGTGGATCTCGACAGGGCTGTGATCACCATCCGCGGGACAAAGTTCTATAAGTCCAGACTTGTTCCTCTGGGAGCCGATGTGGTCCAGGTCCTCCAGCGGTATCTGGCCACACCGGGAAGATGGAATCAGCATTACCGGCCTCTCTTTCAGTCGCGGCAACATAAGCGCCTCGGCCACTCTACGGTAGACGCCAACTTCCGCCGACTGTGCATCCTTGCGGGAGTCAGGCGCAGCGACACGAGTTCTCGCCAGCCACGGCTTCACGACTTGCGGCACACGTTCGCCGTACACAGACTGACGGAATGGTATAAGACCGGTGCGAACGTTCAGCTCCTTCTGCCGGCCCTCTCCACCTATCTTGGACATGTAGACCTGCACTCTACCCAGTGTTACCTGACCATGACACCGGAGTTGCTGGCAGAAGCCAATCGACGCTTCCAGGACTACGTATATGGAGGGCGCCATGAACAATAGAGAGGCCCTTGGTTCGTGGATAAGGCGTTTCCTGATGGAATATCTCGTTGGTGAGCGAAACCTGGCCCGCAATACCCAACAGAGCTATCGCGATGCCGTTCGGCTACTGGTCGTCTTCGTTGCCGCCAAGACTCATAAGAAAGTGGACGAGTTGCTCATCGCGGACATCGATGCGGACCTGTTACGCGCTTTTCTGCGGCACATCGAAGAAAAGCGGAAATGCGGCATCGCTAGTCGCAATCAGCGTCTGGCGGCCATCCATGCGCTCGCTGGCTTCATCGCAGAACGATGCCCCGAATATCTGGACTGGTGTGCTCAACTCCGCACCGTCAAGTCCAAGCGCTCGGCCCCCATACCAGTCTGCTATCTCGAAAAGCTGGAGATCGATGCTCTGCTTGATGCTCCCAACCCAGCCACGCTACTTGGCAATCGGGATCGCGCCCTGCTGCTTTTTATGTACAACTCGGGAGCAAGAGCTGATGAAGCAGCCAAGCTGTGCATCGATGATCTCAACCTGCATAGTGGCGCAGACAGTACGCTCTCTTCCGTGTGTCTTCATGGCAAGGGAGGCAAAAGTCGCATTTGTCCGCTCTGGGCTTCCACAACCGCGATCCTGAGAAACCTCGTCGCTGGGCGGATCGGCAAAGAACCAGTGTTCCTCAGTCGTCGTTTGCAGCCGCTGACACGCTTCGGCATCCATGAAATCGTAAAGCGCTATGCGCAAGCCGCCATAAGCCGCATCCCGGATATGCGCAAAAAACGAATCGGCCCGCATACTATCCGCCACACAACGGCCACTCATCTTCTCCGCGCCGGCGTTGACATCAACACCATCCGCGCATGGCTCGGCCACGTCTCGATCAATACCACCAACATATATGCCGAAACCGAACTTCAGATGAAGGCCAAAGCTCTTGGACTGTGCGCGGTGGACAGTAAGCGATCAGCAAAGCACTGGCGCGACAACCCAGGTCTCATGTCCTTCCTTGCCCAAATCTAGCTCGCAATTATGTGACGTTCAGTTCTGAAAGGCCCTCTGTTTACGCGTAGATAAGGGCTGAACGCCACATAACCGGGAACCCAACATAATCACTATTATGTGGTGCACCACATAATGCCGACCATTTGCCACTTTATCGGCAGTCAGAGATCTTCGCTCGTGAAGGCATCGAACTCGATCGCTCGACTCTGGCCGACTGGGTCGGCCACGCCAGTCATCTGTTGGCTCCACTCGTTGATGCCACGCGCAAGCACGTGCTCGAGGCAGGTAAGATTCATGCGGACGATACACCGATCCCCGTGCTTGCTCCAGGCACAGGTAAAACGAAAACCGCGCGGCTATGGACGTATGTGCGCGATGACCGCCCGGCCGCTTCCGATGCGCCTGCTGCCGTCTGGTTCGCGTACACGCCCGACCGCAAGGGTGAGCATCCGCGCCAGCATCTGAGCAACTTCAGCGGCACATTGCAGGCAGATGGCTACGCTGGATTTCATCACCTTTATGAAGGCGGCAGGATTCATGAGGCCGCATGTTGGGCCCATGTTCGGCGCAAGTTTTATGACATTCA
>JARLJM010000141.1 GCA_031291185.1 Parasulfuritortus sp.
ATAGCCCTTGGCCGCCCCACCAAACTTCTTCGACAGAATCGTCGTGATCGCCGCCGTCAGCGTGGTCTTGCCATGGTCCACGTGCCCAATCGTACCCACATTCACGTGCGGCTTAGTACGCTCAAATTTTTCCTTGGCCATTTTCTTTACCTTATCACTTCTTGCTGTTCATCACGGCTTCCGCCACGTTCTTTGGAGCTTCCGAGTAATGCTTGAATTCCATCGAGTAAGTCGCACGTCCTTGAGACATGGAACGCAACGTCGTGGAATAACCAAACATCTCGGCCAGCGGAACCTCTGCCTTGATGGCCTTGCCGCCAGGCAGATCTTCCATACCCTGGATGATGCCGCGACGACGGTTCAAGTCGCCCATCACATCGCCCATGTAGTCTTCCGGACTTTCCACCTCAACAGCCATCATCGGCTCCAGCAGGGCCGGGCTGGCTTTGCGCATGCCGTCCTTGAAGGCCATGATGGCGGCCATCTTGAAGGCCTGTTCGGACGAGTCAACCTCGTGGTACGAGCCATCAAACAGGGTGACCTTCACATCTACCACCGGGAAGCCAGCCATCACGCCGTTGTTGAGCGCTTCTTTCAGACCCTTGTCGACCGCCGGAATATATTCGCGAGGTACCGTACCGCCCTTGATGGCATCAATGAACTCGTAGCCCTTGCCGGCCTCGTTCGGCTCCATCTTGATCCAGACGTGGCCATACTGCCCCTTACCGCCGGACTGCTTGACGAACTTGCCTTCCTGTTCGACTGCCTTCTTGATGGCCTCGCGGTAAGCCACCTGAGGCGCGCCCACATTGGCTTCGACGTTGAACTCGCGGCGCATGCGGTCGACCAGGATCTCCAGGTGCAGTTCGCCCATACCAGAGATGATGGTCTGACCGGATTCTTCGTCGGTACGAACACGGAAGGACGGATCCTCCTGAGCCAGACGATTCAGTGCCAGACCCATCTTTTCCTGGTCAGCCTTGGTCTTGGGCTCGACGGCCACGTGAATCACGGGCTCGGGGAACTCCATCCGTTCAAGAATGATCGGCTTATCAAGGGAACACAAAGTGTCGCCCGTCGTCGCATCCTTCAGACCGACCGCAGCCGCGATATCGCCCGCGCAGACATCCTTGATTTCTTCACGGTTATTGGCATGCATCAGCAGGATACGACCCAGACGTTCCTTCTTGCCCTTGACCGAGTTGTAGATGGTGTCGCCAGAATTTACCGTACCGGAATAGACACGGAAGAAGGTGAGTTGACCAACATAAGGGTCGGTCATGATCTTGAAGGCCAAGGCAGAGAACGGCTCATCGTCGGCAGCACGGCGTGAGGCCGGCGCGCCGTCATCATCCTCACCCTGCACCGGAGGAATGTCGATTGGCGAAGGCATGAAATCGATGATCCCGTCGAGCATAGCCTGTACGCCCTTGTTCTTGAAGGCAGAGCCGCACATCATGGGAACAATCTCGCTGGCGATAGTACGCTGACGCAGAGCCAGCTTGATCTCATCCTCGGACAGATCACCTTCTTCCAGGTACTTGTTCATCAGCTCTTCGCTGGCCTCGGCAGCCGCCTCAACCATCTTCTCGCGCCACTCCTGACAGGTCTCGACCAGGTCAGCAGGAATCTCGCCATATTCGAACTTGGTACCCTGAGTTGCATCATCCCAGATGATCGCCTTCATCTTGACCAGATCGACCACACCCGCAAACTTTTCCTCGGCTCCAATAGGCACCTGAACTGGAATGGGATTGGCCTTCAGACGCGTACGCATCTGCTCGTAGACCTTGAAGAAGTTGGCGCCCGAACGGTCCATCTTGTTGACGAACGCCAAACGGGGAACACCGTACTTGTTGGCCTGACGCCACACGGTTTCAGACTGGGGCTGCACGCCACCTACGGCGCAATACACCATGCAAGCACCATCAAGCACACGCATGGAACGCTCAACTTCGATGGTGAAGTCAACGTGTCCTGGGGTGTCAATGATGTTGACCCGATGCTCAGGCCGGGACATGTCCATGCCCTTCCAGAAACAGGTCGTAGCTGCAGAGGTGATCGTAATACCACGCTCCTGTTCCTGCTCCATCCAGTCCATGGTGGCAGCGCCATCGTGAACCTCGCCAATCTTATGATTGACACCGGTGTAGAACAGGATGCGCTCAGTCGTCGTCGTCTTGCCGGCGTCGATGTGCGCAGAGATACCGATATTACGGTAACGCTCAATAGGGGTTTTGCGAGCCACTTTAAAAAATCCTCTGTATCAGAAGCGGAAATGGGAGAAGGCTTTGTTGGCCTCGGCCATACGGTGCACTTCTTCACGCTTCTTCATGGCGCCACCGCGGCCCTCGGCCGCATCCAGCAATTCGCCAGCCAGACGCTGACCCATGGACTTCTCGCCGCGCTTGCGTGCAAATTCCTTCAACCAGCGCATTGCCAGCGCAGAACGACGGGCGGGGCGCACTTCGACAGGCACCTGATAGTTGGCGCCGCCGACACGACGACTCTTGACCTCGACCACCGGACGAATATTGGCCAGAGCCGCGCTGAACACCTCTACCGGGTTCTTACCGCTCTTCTTCTCGATCTGCTCGAAAGCACCATAGACGATGCGCTCCGCCACAGCTTTTTTGCCGCTGTTCATGATCACGTTAACAAACTTGGCGACTTCCTGATTACCGAATTTCGGATCGGGCAGGATGTTGCGCTTAGGTACTTCACGACGTCTTGGCATGACTCAAATCCTCTTAATTACTTGCCCGCTTTGGGACGTTTCGCACCGTACTTGGAGCGGGATTGTTTCCGATCCTTGACACCCTGAGTATCCAGGCTGCCGCGTACAATGTGGTAACGCACACCCGGCAAGTCCTTGACACGACCGCCGCGCACCAGCACCACCGAGTGCTCCTGCAGATTGTGACCTTCGCCGCCGATGTAGCCGATGATCTCGAAACCATTCGACAAACGAACCTTGGCTACCTTACGCAAGGCGGAGTTCGGCTTCTTGGGGGTGGTGGTATAGACACGGGTGCACACACCTCGCTTCTGCGGGCAGGATTCCATAGCCGGAACCTTGCTCTTTTCGACTGGAGCCACACGGGGCTTCCGCACCAATTGGTTAATGGTTGGCATTCGTTGCGCCTTCTATCTGATCTGATCTAAACCGTTACCCACCCGGTCTTGCCGGCTCGGGAACAACACGGCCCACGGAAGCGTGGGCCGTCTATAAAAAAGAGGCTGGATTCTAAGGATATCGACTCATGCTGTCAAGCACTTGCCGAATCCCCCGAAACCGGAGCGAACATTGCCTCCGCCTCATCGAAGTGGGCTGTCGCCTCCGCTTCCATCTGCTGCTTGCGGATGCGGTGATGCGCCAGACCGGTACCAGCCGGGATAAGACGGCCGACGATGACGTTTTCCTTGAGTCCGCGCAGATCGTCCTTCTTGGTCATGATCGCGGCTTCGGTCAGGACACGGGTCGTTTCCTGGAAAGAAGCGGCCGAGATGAACGAGTCGGTCGACAAGGAGGCTTTGGTAATGCCGAGCAGCACATCGTCGTACTCTGCCGGCCGCTTGCCCTCGGCCACCATACGGTCATTTTCCTGCAGCAATTCGGAACGCTCGACCTGTTCGCCCGGGATGAAGCCGGTATCGCCGGCATCGACCACATTGACCCTGCGCAGCATCTGACGAACAACAACTTCAATGTGCTTGTCGTTGATCTTCACGCCTTGCAGACGGTACACGTCCTGCACTTCGTTGATTATGAAGCGGGCCAGCGCCTCGACGCCCTGCAAACGCAGGTTGTCATGCGGATCGATCGGACCGTCGACGATCATTTCGCCCTTCTGGACCACCTGACCGTCGTGGACGGTTACATGCTTGTCCTTCGAGATCAGGTACTCATGGGCCACGCCGTCCAGATCGGTGATGATCAGGCGCTGCTTGCCCTTGGTGTCCTTGCCGAAGGTAATCGTCCCGGTAACTTCCGCCAGAACACCCGCATCCTTGGGCGAACGTGCTTCGAACAGCTCAGCCACACGGGGCAGACCGCCGGTAATGTCGCGGGTCTTCGAGGTTTCCTGCGGGATGCGTGCGATCACGTCGCCGACATTCACATCCTGGCCGTCCTTGACCGTGATCAGTGATCCTACCTGGAAGGTGATGTTCACCGGATGGTCTGTACCGGCCGCCTTGATCTCGACGCCATCAGCACCGACGAAGCGGATCTGCGGACGCACGCCCTTGATCTGGCTGGAACCACGGCGCTTGCCATCGATGACGATCAACGTAGACAAGCCGGTCACATCGTCGATCTGCTTGGCAACGGTGACGCCTTCCTCGACGTTCTCGAACTTCGCACGACCGGCGTACTCGGTAATGATCGGCCGGGTATGCGGGTCCCAGTTAGCCAAGGCGGTGCCGGCCTTGATCACATCGCCATCCTTGACCGCCAGCGTAGCGCCGTACGGCACCTTGTGACGTTCGCGCTCACGGTTGTTGTCATCGACGATGATGACCTCGCCGGTACGGGAGATCACGACCTGCTCGCCACGCACGTTGGTGACATAGCGCATGGTCGAGATGAAGCGCACGGTACCGGCCGACTTGCCTTCCACCTGGCTGGCGGAGGCGGCACGGGAGGCCGCACCACCGATGTGGAAGGTGCGCATGGTGAGCTGGGTGCCCGGCTCGCCGATCGACTGGGCAGCGATGACACCCACGGCCTCGCCGGCGTTGACCATGTAGCCACGACCCAGGTCGCGGCCGTAGCACTTGGCGCACAGACCCCACCGGGTGGCGCAGGTCAGCGGCGTGCGGACCTTGACTTCATCGACGCCCAGGGCATCGATCTCGTCTACCTTCGCCTCGTCCAGCAAGGTGCCGGCATCAATCATCGTCTCGCCGGTGTCGGGGTGGATCACATCCACTGCCAGTACGCGACCGAGAATCCGCTCGCGCAAGGCTTCGATCACGTCGCCGCCTTCGACCAGCGCCTTCATGACCATACCTTCACGGGTGCCGCAATCGTCTTCGGTGATGACCAGATCCTGGGTCACGTCGACCAGACGACGGGTCAGGTAACCCGAGTTGGCGGTCTTCAGTGCGGTATCGGCCAGGCCCTTACGAGCGCCGTGGGTCGAAATGAAGTACTGCAGAACGTTCAGGCCTTCGCGGAAGTTGGCGGTAATCGGCGTCTCGATGATCGAGCCGTCCGGCTTGGCCATCAGACCGCGCATACCGGCCAGCTGACGAATCTGGGCCGCGGAACCCCGTGCGCCGGAGTCGGCCATCATGTAGATGGAGTTGAACGATTCCTGCTTGACCGTCTTGCCTTCGCGGTCAACCACGGTTTCATGGGAGAGCTGGTCCATCATGGCCTTGGCCACCTTGTCGCCAGCCTGGCCCCAGATATCCACCACCTTGTTGTAGCGCTCGCCCTGGGTCACCAGACCGGAGGTGTACTGGGACTCGATTTCCTTAACCTCGTGCTCGGCAGCAGCCAGGATGTCGTGCTTCTGCGGCGGGGTCAGCATGTCCTGCATACAAATGGAGATGCCGCCTTTGGCCGCCATGGAGAAGCCGGTATACATCAGCTTGTCGGCGAAGATCACGGTATCCTTCAGACCGCACTTGCGGAACGATGAGTTGATCAGCCGCGAGATTTCCTTCTTCTTCAGCACCTTGTTGATGTGGCTGAAGGACAGGCCCGGCGGCAGTATCTCGGACAGCATCGCCCGACCGGCCACCGTTTCGTAACGGTTGATCTTGGAGATCACCTGACCGGCCTCGTCACGCTCACGCTCACGTAGACGCACGGTCACCTTGGCGTTCAGGTCGAGCAGACCGGATTGCCAGGCACGACGCAGTTCGTCGGTGTTGGAGAACATCATGCCTTCGCCCTTGGCGTTGATCCGCTCGCGGGTCATGTAGTACAGGCCCAGCACGATATCCTGCGACGGCACGATGATCGGCTCGCCGTTGGCGGGCGACAGGACGTTGTTCGACGCCATCATCAGGGTGCGCGCTTCCATCTGCGCTTCCAGCGACAGAGGGACGTGGACAGCCATCTGGTCGCCGTCGAAGTCGGCGTTGAAGGCAGTACAGACCAGCGGGTGCAACTGGATCGCCTTACCCTCGATCAACACCGGCTCGAAGGCCTGGATGCCGAGACGGTGCAGCGTCGGCGCACGGTTCAGCATGACCGGATGTTCGCGGATCACTTCTTCCAGGATGTCCCAGACCACCGGTTCTTGCGCCTCTACCATGCGCTTGGCGGCCTTGATGGTGGTGGCCAGGCCCATGATTTCCAGGCGGTTGAAGATAAACGGCTTGAACAGTTCCAGCGCCATCAGCTTGGGCAGGCCGCACTGATGCAGTTTGAGGGTCGGACCGACCACGATGACCGAACGGCCGGAGTAGTCGACGCGCTTGCCGAGCAGGTTCTGACGGAAACGGCCGCCCTTGCCCTTGATCATGTCAGCCAGCGACTTCAACGGGCGCTTGTTGGCCCCGGTCATGGCCTTGCCGCGACGACCGTTGTCGAGCAGTGAGTCCACTGACTCCTGGAGCATGCGCTTTTCGTTGCGGACGATGATTTCCGGCGCCTTGAGCTCAAGCAGACGCTTCAGACGGTTGTTCCGGTTGATGACGCGACGATACAGGTCGTTCAGGTCGGAAGTCGCGAAGCGGCCGCCGTCCAGCGGCACCAGCGGACGCAGTTCCGGCGGCAGCACGGGCAGCACTTCCAGAATCATCCATTCCTGGCGGATGCCGGACTTGTGGAAGGCCTCCAGCACCTTGAGGCGCTTGGCGATCTTCTTGATCTTGGTGTCGGAACTAGTCTTCTCGAGTTCGCCGCGCAGTTTCTCGATCTCGGCACCCAGATTCATGCCCTTGAGCAGGTCACGGATGCCTTCGGCACCCATGCCAGCCTTGAACTCGTCGCCGTACTCTTCCATCTTGGCGAGGTAATCGTCCTCGGTCATGATCTGGCAGCGGTTGAGCGGGGTCATGCCCGGCTCGGTCACCACGTAGGCTTCGAAGTAGAGCACGCGCTCGATGTCGCGCAGGGTCATGTCCAGCACCATGCCGAGACGGCTGGGCAGGGACTTGAGGAACCAGATGTGGGCGACGGGCGAGGCCAGCTCGATGTGGCCCATGCGTTCGCGACGCACCTTGGACAGCGTGACTTCGACGCCGCACTTCTCGCAGATCACGCCGCGATGCTTGAGGCGCTTGTACTTGCCGCACAGGCACTCGTAGTCCTTGACCGGGCCGAAGATCTTGGCGCAGAACAGACCGTCGCGCTCCGGCTTGAAGGTACGGTAATTGATGGTCTCCGGCTTCTTGACTTCACCGTAGGACCAGGAACGAATCTTCTCCGGAGAGGCGAGGCCGATCTTGATGGCATCGAACTCTTCTTCCTGAGTGACTTGCTTGAACAGGTCGAGTAGGGCTTTCATGTTTGCGTTGCTCCTGGTACCCGATTAATAACGTTCGAGATCGATGTCGATCGCCAACGAGCGGATTTCCTTCACCAGCACGTTGAACGACTCCGGCATGCCGGCGTCGATCTTGTGCTCGCCCTTGACGATGTTCTCGTAGACCTTGGTCCGACCGGTGACATCGTCCGACTTGACGGTGAGCATCTCTTGCAGCGTGTAGGCGGCGCCATAGGCTTCCAGCGCCCAGACTTCCATTTCGCCGAAGCGCTGACCACCGAACTGCGCCTTGCCGCCCAGCGGCTGCTGGGTGACCAGTGAGTACGGGCCGGTGGAACGGGCATGCATCTTGTCGTCGACCAGATGGTGCAACTTCAGGATATGCATGTAGCCCACGGTAACCGTCCGGTCGAATGCTTCGCCGCTGCGGCCATCGTACAACTGAACCTGGGTCTTGCCCGGCGTGAAACCCAGCTTGGCGGTACGCGGATCGTCGTCCGGGTAGGCCAGATCCAGCATGGCGGTGATCTCTTCTTCCTTGGCTCCGTCGAACACCGGGGTGGCGAACGGCACGCCGCCGCGCAGGTTGTCCGCCAGTTCCATGATCTCGGCATCGCTGAAGGACTTGAGGTCTTCCTTCTTGCCGGAGGAGTTATAGACCTTGTCCAGGAACTTGCGCATTTCGGCGACCTTGACCTGCTGATCCAGCATGCCGCCGATGCGGTGTCCCAGGCCCTTGGCCGCCCAGCCCAGGTGCACTTCCAGAATCTGACCGACGTTCATCCGCGAGGGTACACCCAGCGGGTTCAGAACGATGTCGACCGGAGTGCCGTCGGCCATGAAGGGCATGTCCTCGACCGGAACGATCTTGGACACCACACCCTTGTTGCCGTGACGACCGGCCATCTTGTCGCCCGGCTGCAAGCGACGCTTGACGGCCAGGTAGACCTTGACCATCTTGATCACACCCGGGGGCAGTTCGTCGCCAGAGGTCAACTTCTTCTTCTTGTTTTCCTTCATCCGGTCGAACTCTTCGCGCTGCTTGTCGAGACCATCCTTGATGCCTTCCATCTGGCGGCTGACGTCGTCGTCAGCGACGCGGATATCGAACCAGTCATGCGGGTTCAGATCGTCCAGGTAGGCATCAGTGATCTTGGCGCCCTTGGCCAGTTTCTTGGGACCGCCCTTGGCTTCCTTGCCGATCAGCATCCGCTTCATCCGCTCAAAGGCATCGTGCTCGACGATGCGCATCTGGTCGGCCAAGTCCTTCTGATACTTCTTCAGCATGTCGTCGATGATCTGGTTCGCACGCATGTCGCGTTCGATGCCCTCTCGGGTAAAGACCTGAACGTCGATGACGGTACCGCTCATGCCGGTCGGCACGCGCAGCGAGGTGTCCTTCACGTCGGAGGCCTTCTCGCCGAAGATGGCGCGCAACAGCTTTTCTTCCGGGGTCAGCTGGGTCTCGCCCTTGGGCGTAACCTTGCCGACCAGCACGTCGCCGGCTTCAACTTCCGCGCCGATGTAGACAATACCGGCTTCGTCCAGCCGACCCAGTTGCTGCGGGCTCAGGTTGGAGATGTCCTTGGTGATTTCCTCGGGGCCCAGCTTGGTGTCGCGGGCGACGATGTTCAGTTCCTCGATGTGGATGGAGGTATAGCGGTCTTCCGCCACCACCCGCTCGGAAATCAGGATCGAGTCTTCGAAGTTGTAGCCGTTCCAGGGCATGAACGCGACCAGCATGTTCTGGCCCAGGGCCAGTTCACCCTTGTCGGTCGACGCACCGTCAGCCACCACGTCGCCACGGGCAATCTTGTCGCCGGGCTTGACCAGCGGACGCTGGTTGATGTTGGTGTTCTGGTTGGAACGCATGTACTTGGTCAGGGTGTAGATGTCCACACCGACTTCGCCGGAAGCGGTTTCGTCATCGTTGACGCGGACCACGACCCGGCTGGCGTCGACGTAATCCACCGAACCGCCGCGCAGGGCCTTGACCACGGTACCCGAGTCGACGGCAGCGGTACGCTCGACGCCGGTGCCGACCACCGGCTTGTCCGGACGAAGGCAGGGCACGGCCTGACGCTGCATGTTCGAACCCATCAGCGCGCGGTTCGCGTCATCGTGTTCCAGGAACGGAATCAGGGAGGCCGCAACGGAGACGATCTGCGATGGCGCGATGTCCATGTACTGGATGCGATCAGGCGTCGACAGGGCAAATTCGTTCTTGTGCCGGCAGGACACCAGTTCATCGGTGAACTGGCCCTTGTCATTCAACGTGGCGTTAGCCTGGGCGATCACATACTGGCTCTCCTCGATGGCGGAGAGGAAGTCGATCTTGTCGCTGACCTTGCCATCGGCAACGCGACGATACGGTGTCTCTATGAAGCCGTATTCGTTGGTCTGTGCGAACAGGGCCAGCGAGTTGATCAGACCGATGTTCGGACCTTCCGGCGTTTCGATCGGGCAGACCCGGCCGTAGTGGGTCGGATGCACGTCGCGCACTTCGAAGCCGGCGCGCTCGCGGGTCAGGCCGCCAGGACCCAGCGCGGAGATGCGGCGCTTGTGGGTGATCTCGGACAGCGGGTTGGTCTGGTCCATGAACTGTGACAGTTGCGACGAACCGAAGAATTCCTTGATCGCGGCGCTGATCGGCTTGGCATTGATCAGGTCATGCGGCATCAGGTTATCGGACTCCGCCTGGTTCAGGCGTTCCTTGACCGCGCGTTCGACGCGGACGAGACCGGCGCGGAACTGGTTCTCCGCCAGTTCGCCGACCGAACGGACACGACGATTGCCGAGGTGATCGATGTCATCCACTTCGCCACGGCCATTGCGCAGTTCGACCAGGATCTTGATCACGGCGACGATGTCTTCCGTGCTCAATGTGCCGGAGCCGGTCAGTTCGTCGCGGCCGATGCGGCGGTTGAACTTCATCCGGCCGACACGGGACAGGTCATAGGTGTCACTGGAGTAGAACAGGCGCTGGAACAGGGCCTCGACCGCATCTTCGGTCGGGGGCTCGCCGGGACGCATCATGCGATAGATGGCGACGCGAGCGGTCCACTGATCAACCGTTTCGTCGGCGCGCAGGGTCTGGGAAATCCAGGGGCCGTGATCCAGGTCGTTGGTGAACAGGGTCTGGAACTTGGCCACCTTGGCTTCGATCAGCTTGTCGAGCAGGGCCTCGGTGATTTCGTCATTGGCACGGGCGATCACTTCGCCGGTTTCCTTGTCGACGATACCGGCCGCAATGGTCCGGCCCAGGACGTAATCATTTTCCACCACGAGCTTCTTGACGCCAGCGGCCTCAAGGTCACGGATGTGCTTGGTGGTGATGCGCTTGTCCTTGCCGACGACGACCTTGCCATCCTTGTCGACGATATCGAAGCGGGCGGTCTCGCCCTTCAGACGCTCGGGCTTGAGTTCGAATTCGATGCCCTTTTTGCCGACATGGAAGGTTTCGAATTCATAGAACTCGGCCAGGATCTGCTCCAGGTTGTAGCCCAGAGACTTGAGCAGGATGCTGACCGGCATCTTGCGCCGACGGTCGATCCGGAAATAGACGAAGTCCTTGGGGTCGAACTCGAAGTCCAGCCAGGAGCCACGGTAGGGAATGATCCGTGCCGAGAACAGCAATTTGCCCGAGCTGTGCGTCTTGCCGCGGTCATGCTCGAAGAACACGCCAGGCGAGCGGTGCAGCTGGGATACGATCACCCGCTCGGTGCCGTTGATGATGAACGAGCCGTTTGGCGTCATGAGCGGAATCTCGCCCATGTACACTTCCTGCTCCTTCACTTCCTTGATCTTTTCCTTGGTGCTTTCCCGGTCCAGAATGACCAGGCGAACCCGTGCACGCAGGCTGGCGGCGAAGGTCAGACCGCGCTGCTGGCATTCAACGATGTCGAACACCGGCTGCCCCAGGTTGTAGCTGACGAAGTCGAGCCGGGCGTTTCCGCTGTGGCTGACGATCGGGAAGATGGAAGTGAACGCAGCCTGCAAGCCCGCCTCTTTTCGGTCCGCAGGCAATTTTTCTTCCTGCAGGAACTCAAAGTAGGACTGGATCTGCGTGGTCAGCAGGTAAGGCACCGGCAATACGCTTTCGCTTTTGGCGAAGCTCTTGCGGATACGCTTTTTTTCGGCAAATGTGTAGCTCATGTTGGCTCCGTGTCGCGGACAGGATCAGATTTCAGGAATCAGGTAGCCCAAGAAACCGGATACCGGATTCCTGACGCCTGAAATGAGGAAAGGCCAGCGGCCAAAGCCGCCAGCCATTCCAGGGCAATTAAGCCCAATCGCCACGTCGTGATTACTTGATCTCGACGGTAGCGCCAGCTTCGGTAAGCTGCTTGGCGATGTCGTCGGCCTCGGCCTTCGGACACGCTTCCTTGACGGTCTTGGGAGCGCCGTCGACCAGGTCCTTGGCTTCCTTCAGACCCAGGCCGGTGATGGCGCGCACCACCTTGATGACGCTGACCTTGTTGGCGCCAGCGCCGGTCAGGACCACGTCGAACTCGGTCTTCTCTTCAACCACGGCAGCGGCTGCGCCGGCGCCAGGTCCAGCCACCGCCATGGAAGCGGCGGAAACACCAAACTTCTCTTCGAAGGCCTTGACCAGATCATTCAATTCCATGACGCTCATCGCGCCAACGGCTTCCAGGATGTCTTCCTTGCTAACAGCCATTTCTATGCACTCCTAAATCGTGATGTTTGTTAAATACGTTATCAGGCAGTCGCTTCTTCGCGCTGCTTGGCCAAGGCGGCCAGGGCGCCAGCAAAGCTGGACACCGGCGCCTGCATGACGCCGAGCAGTTTCGAGAGCAGTTCTTCGCGGCTGGGGATTGAAGCCAAAGCCTGTACACCGGCCTTGTCCAACACCTTGCCACCGTAGAAACCCACCTTCAGCACCAGTTTGTCGTTACCTTTGGCGAAGTCGTGCAATACCTTGGCCGCAGCAACCGGATCGGCGGATATACCGTAGATCAGGTGGCCGGACATCTGTTCGGCCAGAGGCGCGAACGGGGTATCGGCGACAGCGCGGCGCACCAGAGTGTTCTTCAACACGCGCAGATACACGCCAGACTGGCGGGCCTTGGCACGCAGCACGGTAAGGTCGGCGACCTCCACCCCACTGTATTGGGCCATGACCACGGTCTGGGCGTTGGCGAGTTGAGCCGACACTTCGGCTACGACTGCTTTCTTGTCATCAAGATTGAGACCCACGGGCCTTTTCTCCTATCAAGCCAACAAAACGGTACGGCAGAAGCCGCACCACCCTACGGCGACCTGATTCAGGAATTGCATACCTGTTTCGGGCTACACCGTCTGCGTAGATCGGGTCGATTCCGGAAACCGGAGGTTTCTTGTTCGCTCCACAATTAAGCCTTGCGACATCTACGGTCTTGGACAACCCCGCCACACCCAACCTAAAGGTGTGTCGGGACCCAATTCTTATTGCTGGCTCAGGCTGGCCTGATCCACTCGAACGCCTACGCCCATGGTGCTGGACACAGCGATCTTCTTCAGATAGACACCCTTGGTCGTAGCCGGCTTGGCCTTGTTCAGGGCCTCGACGATGGCAGCCAGGTTTTCCTTCAGCGCGGCCACTTCGAACGAGGCACGACCCAGCGTTGCATGAACGATACCGGCCTTGTCGGTACGGTACTGAACCTGGCCGGCCTTGGCGTTCTTGACGGCCTCGGCCACGTTCGGGGTCACCGTGCCAACCTTCGGGTTCGGCATCAGACCGCGGGGGCCAAGGATCTGACCCAACTGGCCAACCACACGCATGGCATCGGGCGTCGCGATGACGACATCGAAGTCCATCTTGCCGCCCTTGATATCTGCAGCCAGATCCTCGAAACCGACGATGTCGGCGCCGGCAGCCTTGGCGATATCAACGTTGGCACCTTGGGCGAACACCGCCACGCGCACCGACTTGCCGGTACCACGCGGCAACACGACGGAACCGCGCACCACCTGGTCGGATTTACGAGGATCGACACCCAGATTCACGGCCACATCAATGGATTCGTCGAACTTGGCGGTCGCCGCGCCCTTGACCATGCCCAGGGCATCGTCAATGGCGTAGTTCTTGTTGCGGTCAACCGTGGCTTTAAGAGCCTTCAAACGCTTGGACATCTTGGCCATGTCACACCACCCCTTCTACGTTGAGACCCATACTGCGGGCGCTGCCGGCGATAGTCCTGACCGCGGCATCCATGTCCGCTGCGGTCAGATCGGGCATCTTGGTCTTGGCGATTTCTTCCAGCTGGGCGCGGGTGATCGTGCCCACCTTGTCTGTATGCGGCTTCGGGCTACCCTTCTGGATGCCGACGGCCTTCTTGATCAGAATGGTCGCGGGCGGCGTCTTCATGATAAAGGTGAAGCTCTTGTCCGCGAAAGCGGTGATCACCACGGGAATCGGCAGGCCCGGTTCCAGCTGCTGAGTCTTCGCATTGAAGGCCTTGCAGAACTCCATGATGTTCAGACCGCGCTGACCCAGGGCAGGGCCGATGGGCGGCGAGGGGTTGGCCTTTCCGGCCGGTACTTGCAGCTTGATATAGCCGATGATTTTCTTTGCCATGATGGCTTCCTTTCACGTTGAGTGATAGCGCGCGGTCGGTTTCCCTACTGACGCTCCTCTGCCGATTTCGCCCGATACCCGGGCGGCCCCGGTCAGGCCTTCTCTACCTGGGAGAAATCCAGTTCCACAGGGGTCGGTCTTCCGAAGATCGTGACCGTGACCCGTACTTTGCTCTTTTCGTAGTTGACGTCTTCCACCGAGCCGTTGAAATCGGCGAAAGGCCCATCGACAACCCGAACCAGCTGACCCACTTCGTAGGTGAACTTCGGCTTCGGTTTTTCCACGCCTTCCTGCATCTGCTGCATGATGGCCTGCACTTCCTTTTCGGAAATCGGCGCCGGCTTGTTGGCCGTACCGCCCACAAACCCCGTCACCTTGGGAGTACTTTTGACCAGATGCCAGGAGGCATCGTTCATTTCCATCTGCACCAGGACATAGCCCGGGAAGAACTTGCGCTCTGAAGTGCGTTTCTGACCACCCTTCATCTCGACCACCTCTTCCACAGGCACCAGAATCTCACCGAACTGATCCTGCATCTCGGCCCGCTCGACACGCTCCTTCAAGGCTCGCATCACGCTTTTCTCGAAGCCGGAATAGGCATGCACCACATACCATTGCATCGCCATCATTCACTCCTGCCCATGACGAGTTTGACAAGCCAGAACAGGGTACTGTCCACACCCCAAAGGAAAACCGCCATGATCAACACGAACAGGATCACGATCCCGGTCATCTGCATGGTTTCCTTGCGGGTCGGCCAAACCACCTTGCGGGCCTCGGCGACAGAGTCCTGACTGAAACTATAAAAGGCCTTGCCCGTCGCCGTGAAATACGCCACGGTCGCCGCCAGACCCACACCCGCCA
This sequence comes from Parasulfuritortus sp., assembly GCA_031291185.1. Taxonomy (GTDB): domain Bacteria; phylum Pseudomonadota; class Gammaproteobacteria; order Burkholderiales; family Thiobacillaceae; genus Parasulfuritortus. Next base: position 14,896 of record JARLJM010000141.1, read on the forward strand.
GCACGGAAAGCACCCGCACCACCGTCGGGCTTCCGGACAGCAGGTAAAAGCCCGCAATCCCGAGCACCACCAACAGGAAGGCTACCAGGAGCTTGATTTTGTCGGCCATATCAATCTTTATTGTCTATAAGTGTGGCAGGGGCAGAGGGAATCGAACCCCCAACCTTCGGTTTTGGAGACCGACGCTCTGCCAATTGAGCTATGCCCCTGCAGCAGAGACACCAAGGCGCCCCACAACGGGGCGCCTTGGTTTTTCTTACACTTTAACGACGTTTTCCTTACTCAACGATCTTGGCGACGACACCGGCGCCGACGGTACGACCGCCTTCACGAATGGCGAAACGCAGTCCTTCTTCCATCGCGATCGGGGCGATCAAGGCTGCCGTGATCGACACGTTGTCGCCAGGCATCACCATCTCGGTCCCC
>JARLJM010000142.1 GCA_031291185.1 Parasulfuritortus sp.
ATAGCCCTTGGCCGCCCCACCAAACTTCTTCGACAGAATCGTCGTGATCGCCGCCGTCAGCGTGGTCTTGCCATGGTCCACGTGCCCAATCGTACCCACATTCACGTGCGGCTTAGTACGCTCAAATTTTTCCTTGGCCATCGTTGCAGTCCCTATAACAATTTACGAAGTAGCGAAAAATAACGAACAAATCCAAATTCTGGTGCCCATGGCGCGGATCGAACGCGCGACCTCTCCCTTACCAAGGGAGTGCTCTACCACTGAGCCACATGGGCAAATTAACTTTCTACATCAACCGCCAACTGGAGCGGGTGATGGGAATCGAACCCACGTCATCAGCTTGGAAGGCTGTGGTTCTACCATTGAACTACACCCGCATGAACCTGCCCAAACCGACCGGGCCAGTCAAACATCCCGGCAAAACCCAGGGAAAACCGAAACCTGGTGGAGGGGGAAGGATTCGAACCTTCGAAGGCAGAGCCGTCAGATTTACAGTCTGATCCCTTTGACCGCTCGGGAACCCCTCCGGGAAAGCGCGTGATTATGCTTGGCCGCCCATACCCTTGTCAAACACAAAAACAACATCTACTACACATTGAAGCGGAAATGCATGACGTCGCCATCACGGACTACATATTCCTTGCCTTCGAGGCGCATCTTTCCGGCCTCCTTGCACTTGGCTTCGCCGCCGAGCGCGATGAAATCATCGTAGGCAATCACTTCAGCGCGGATAAAACCCTTCTCGAAATCGGTATGGATGACGCCCGCCGCCTGCGGTGCGGTATCGCCCTTGTGGATGGTCCAGGCCCGCACTTCCTTCACCCCGGCCGTGAAATAGGTCTCCAGACCCAGCAGTTCGTAGGCCACCCGGATCACGCGATTCAAACCTGGCTCATCCAGACCCACATCAGCCAGGAATACCGCCTTGTCCTCATCAGAAAGATCAACCATTTCCGATTCCAGGGCCGCGCATACCGCAACTACGGGTGCACCCTCGGCCGCCGCATAGTCGCGCACTCGATCGAGCAGCGGGTTGCCATCCAAACCCTTCTCGTCGACATTGGCGACATACATGGTTGGCTTCATGGTCAACAGGAAGAACTGGCGCATCATGACGAACTCTTCCTTGTTCAGGTCTGCCGAGCGGGCTGGCCGCCCCTGATCCAGTTCGGCCTGAACCTTTTCCAGTACAGCCAGCAGCTTGCCGGCCTCCTTGTCGCCAGCACGCGCCGGCTTGGAATAACGGGCGATCTGCTTTTCGACAGCCGCCAGATCGGCCAGCGCCAGCTCGGTGTGGATCACCTCGATATCATCCAGGGGATCCACCTTGCCAGCCACGTGCACCACGTTTTCGTCTTCGAAACAGCGCACTACATGGGCGATGGCATCGGTTTCCCGGATGTTGGCGAGGAACTGGTTGCCCAGTCCCTCGCCCTTGGACGCGCCGGCCACCAAACCTGCGATGTCGACGAATTCGACGATGGCCGGAACCACACGCTGTGGATTGATGATCGCCGAAAGCTTTGCAATGCGGGGATCCGGCACCTCGACAATGCCGGTATTGGGCTCGATGGTGCAGAAGGGATAGTTTTCCGCCGCGATGCCGGCCTTGGTCAGGGCGTTGAACAGGGTGGATTTGCCCACATTGGGCAGCCCGACAATTCCGCATTTCATGATTTCGTTTCCTGTTTCGGTTTGGTATTCGCCCGCAAGGTCGCGGCATTCCATTCGGCCTTGGCGATGAAGGGCCACAGGTCCAGCGCCCGATCGAGGCCGCCCTCGATTTCCAGCGACTCCTCCTTGCGCGGCGGCTTGAGCACATAGTTCGCCACTTCATTCCGGTCACCCGGGTGGCCGATTCCTATCCGCAAGCGCCAGTAATCCTGGGTAGAGAGGTGGGCGGTAATATCCTTGAGGCCATTGTGGCCGCCCAGTCCACCGCCGAACTTCAGCCTCAACTGGCCTGGTGGAATATCCAACTCATCATGCACGACCAGGATTTCAGCTGGATCGATCTTGTGGAACCGGGCCAGCGCCCCTACCGATTGCCCGGAGCGATTCATGAAAGTCTGTGGCAATAGCAGCCAGACCCCGGCATCGCGCGCAAAACCAGTTAGTCCGTGAAACCGGGACTCGCGCGCCAAGGTCACGCCAAGGCGCCTAGCCAACCTCTCACAAAACCAAAACCCGGCGTTGTGCCGGGTTTCAGTGTATTCGGCGCCGGGATTACCCAGGCCGACGACGAGGCGAGGAGCCGCCTGCATCGATCAGACCGCTCAGGCGGCCGGGGTTTCGCCTGCTTCGGCCTCAACCGCGCCCGCCTTGGTCGCCAGGATGGTAGCCACGGTGGGATCCTCGCCACGATGCAGCAGCACGGATTCGACGCCGGCCGGCAACTTCAGATGCGAGACATGCACGGAATGGCCCGTAGCCAGATCCTTCAGGTCGACCTCGATGAACTCGGGCAGGGCCGCCGGCAAACAGGTCACATCCAGTTCGGACATGACGTGACTGACCACGCCGCCTTCCAGCTTCACGCCCGGACAACCTTCTGCATTGACGAAATGCAGCGGCACCTTGGTGTGGATCTTGTGGGTAGCATCGACGCGCAGGAAGTCCACATGCAGAACGCGGGGCTTGTACGGGTGAACCTGCACATCCTTGAGCAGCACGGATTGCGTTTCGCCATCCAGATTCAGGGACAGCACCGAGGAATGGAATGCCTCGTGACGCAGTCCAAGCACCAGTTCATGGTGATCCAGCTCAAGGGCCTGAGGGGCCTTGTCACCGCCGTAAACGATGGCGGGCACACGACCAGCATGACGCAGGCGGCGGCTCGCACCCGAACCTTGTCCATCACGCTTGGTTGCTTTGATTTCGATACTCATCTTTTTCTCCAGATAAAACAAAAAAACCGCCCGCGACCAGGCGGTGCTTCCAATCGGCCCGCTATTCGACGAACAGCGAACTGACCGAATCCTCATTACTGATCCGGCGGATGGTCTCCGCCAGCAATTCGGCTACCGATACCTGACGAATCTTGGCGCAGCGCACCGCGTCATCCCGCAGGGGAATGGTATCGGTCACCACCAGTTCATCGAGCTTGGAATTGCTGATCCGCTCGATGGCGCTGCCGGACAACACCGGATGGGTGATGTAGGCGACGACCTTCTTGGCGCCGTGCTCCTTGAGCGCAGCCGCCGCTTCGCACAGCGTGTTCGCCGTGTCGACCATATCGTCCATGATGATGCAGGTGCGGTCCTTGACCTCGCCGATGATGTGCATGACCTTGGCGACGTTCGGCTTCGGACGACGCTTGTCGATGATGGCCAGATCACAATCCAGGCGTTTGGCCACGGCCCGTGCCCGGACCACGCCGCCCACGTCAGGTGATACGACGAGCAGGTTATCGTGATCCTGCTTCCAGATATCGCCCATCAGGATGGGAGTGGAATAGACGTTGTCCACCGGGATATCGAAGAAGCCCTGAATCTGGTCCGAGTGCAGGTCCATGGTCAGCAGGCGGTTTACGCCAGCCGCCGTCAGCATGTCGGCCACCACCCGCGCCGTGATCGGCACACGGGCAGAGCGCACCCGGCGATCTTGGCGGGCATAACCGAAATAGGGGATGGCGGCGGTAATCCGCCCGGCGGAGGCGCGACGCAGCGCATCCACCATCAGCATCACTTCCATCAGATTGTCGTTGGTGGGCATACTGGTGGACTGGAGCACGAACACGTCCTTGCCCCGGACGTTTTCGAGTATCTCCACTGCCACTTCGCCATCGGAGAAGCGGCCCACGGTCGCGCGACCCAGCCGTATGCTCAGGCTGCGTGCCACATCTTCGGCAAGCTTGGGATTCGCGTTGCCGGTAAACACCATCAAGCTGTCGTAGGCCACTGGTCTAACCCGCGCGGTAAACGAAAAAACAAAAAAGCGTGCAGCCCTGCTACACGCTTGACGATTTGGCTGGGGAGGTAGGGATCGAACCTACGAATGCCGGAATCAAAATCCGGTGCCTTACCACTTGGCGACTCCCCAACTTCTGGCGGTCAACCCTCGATGAACATCGGATGCTCATCGAGACCGTCCGCCACAAAACCTTGCATTCCTTCAGGCCTGGCCGCGAATACCCGCTCGGCCTCGGCCCGATCCGGAAACGCCGCGAACACGCATGCGCCGGATCCGGTCATCCTGGCATCGCCGTACTGACGCAGCCATTCGAGGTACTCGCCGACCACCGGGTAGGCAGCTATCGCCACCGGCTCCAGGTCGTTGCGTCCACATCCCTCTGGGAGGGGCGGGATTTTCATCTCTGGCGTGTCCCGTGTCAATCCCGGACTGGCAAAAATCTCTGCAGTTGCCACCTGTATGGGCGGGATCAGGACCACATAACTGGCAGGTGGCAGCGTCACCGCCTGCAATTTCTCGCCCACGCCCTCGGCGAACGCCGCCCGGCCGAAGATGAATACCGGCACATCCGCACCAAGCCGCAACCCCAGGGCCTCGAGCGTAGCGCGCGGCATATCAAGCCGCCAAAGCCGGTTCAGGGCCATGAGTACGGTTGCCGCATCGGAGCTGCCTCCGCCCAGCCCCCCGCCCATAGGCAATCGCTTGACCAAGCCGACATCCACCCCAAGCCGGCACCCCGTGTGTTCCTGCAACAACCGGGCCGCCCGGAAACACAAATCGCGCTCCACAGGCACGTCCGGCAATGGGTTCAGCAGGTGGATGACGCCGTCTTCCCTCACCCGAAGCCGGACCTCGTCTCCATAATCCAGAAAGCGAAACAGGGTCTGCAGCAAATGGTAACCATCCGGTCGCCGGCCCACCACATGAAGGAACAGATTCAGTTTGGCCGGCGCCGTGTAGACGTATTCGGAGTTGCTCACCGGACCTCCCAGCGATCCAGCGCGAACCTGAATTCAAGCGTGTCGCCCCGGTTGGCAAAAATACGGCCGGGCCGCCAATGTTCACCATCACGACGAAACTGACTGTATTCAATGTGCCAGCCATCCTGATCAAGCCGTTCAATCCGCCCGTCCTGATCCAGGCCGGCCTTGAACGTCACACCAGGCCGGGGCTGGCCCGACAGCCAGTAAAGCAGTCCATCCAGGGGCAGGCGCACACCAAGCGCCCGTTCCATCAACCGTTCGTCGCTGGCGTCGGATATCTGACTGCCATCCGCCAGTTTGAGGGCCACTTGCCCATCCTGGCGGTGGATTTCAGCCGCGCCCTGACCCACCGGACCGGACAGCAGCAACGTATCCTCGCCCGCCGCACGGGTCCAGGATACCGTACCGGAAAAAGTCTGATCGGGCGTCCTGACCGACATCCTGCCGCTCAGGTGGAATTGCGCGGCCGGTTTGACCACATGCAGGCCAGCCACCGAATCGACGGTCTTCAAGGCTGTCGTCGTGGCACATCCGGCCAGCCCGACCAGCAACAACACGAGCAAGCGCATGGCGCTCACTGTCCGAAACGGGACAGCGTCTGCCGCAGTGGATCGTTATCGGGATACGCCTTTGCTGCTTCTTGCCAGATTCGTTTCGCCTCGTCCTGGTCGCCCTTTTTCCAGAGCGCCTCTCCCAAATGCGCAGCGATCTCCGGATCTGCACGACCGCTGTATGCGCGACGCAGATAGTCGACCGCCTCGGCCAGATGGCCCGCCTTGTACTGGCCCCAGCCCATGCTGTCGAGGATGAAGGGATCGTCGGGGCTCAACTTGAGTGCCTGCTCCAGAAGGACGATGCCTTCGTCGACACGACTGGTCCGGTCGATCAAGGTATAACCGAGGGCGTTGTAGGCATGAGCCGAGTCTGGCTGCAGCTTGATCAACCGGCGCAGATCGGTCTCCATCGCAGGCAGCCGATCTAGCTTTTCTTCGATCATGGCCCGGTCATACAGCAGGTCGCCCGCATCGGGAGACAGTTTCAGGGCCTGATCCAGGACGGCACAGGCCTCCTGCGTACGGCCGGCCTCGCGCAATATCTGGGCTTCGGTCTGCACCAGACGAACCTTATCCGGCTCGTCCGCCTTGCCGACCTTGAGCGAAGCCACGGCTTCATCCACCTTGTGCTGCCTGGCCAGGATCAATGCGACCTTGAGCCGGGCCTGCAGCATGTGGTCGCCGGTGGTCACCTTGCGATACCACTCGATAGCCTTGTCATCGTTCTGACGTAACTCGTTGACCTGACCGAGATACATCTGGATCAGGCTTTCATCCGGATATCCCAATGACAGCGCCTGGGAAAAATGCTTTTCCGCGGCGTCCAGGTCATTCGTCTGCATCGCCAGCAACCCCACTGCCAAATGCAGTTCAGGACTTTCCGGGACATTCTTGAGCAAGGTTTCGAACTCGTTTCTCGCCTCGACAAACTGCCCGTCCTTGGTCAGCCCCCTGGCGTAGGCCAGACGGACCCGTGCGGCATCCGGATGCCCGGCCAGGAAAGACTTCCAGAACGCCAGGGCCGGCGCATCGCCCTGAACTGACAACAACTGCCCCTTGAGCAGGGCCGCGACCTCCGAACCCGGCTCCAGATGCATGGCCTCATCAAGTTCGGCCAGGGCCAGGTCATTCTGGCCTGCCCCGGCGGCGCTCTGGGCCACCGCCAGATGTGCTTCGGGCACGGACGGGTAGCCGGCCGCCAACCCCTTAATCAAATCGAGTGCCGCCTGCTTGTTTTTACTGCGCGCCAACAATCCATGAAGCTGCAGGAAAGTCTCGCCCACCGGCCGGCCTTCTAGATGAAGCCAGGCCTCAATTTGAGGCTTGGCTTCATCCAGCCGGTCCAGACTGATCAAACCGGTGATCAACAGCTGGCGCGCCTGGGCCGACTGGGGCTCCAACTCGGTCCACAGCCGGGCCATGTCGGATGCCTTGGCCATGTCTCGCGCATAGATCGCCATTTCCGCTGCACGGCGTACCACACGCACATCCCTCGTTTTGTACGCCAGGTCGGTGTAAGCCTCGGTGGCGAGTTTCAGATCGCCACGCTGGCTGGCAATTTCGCCGAGCAGAAACTGATACAGAACCTGTCCGGTCAACCCGGATTCGGGCACGGCCTTGTCCGGAGCGGCTGCCGCAGGCGGCGTAGCACTCGGCTGGGCCGGTTCGGCCGGCGGCTGGGCGTGTGCCCCGAGTGAAAAAATCGACAGGGCAAGGATAGCAAGTTTGGCGTTCATGGGATGTGGGCCGGGCATGATTGATGCATTATGCAGAACCACCTTCCACCTGAGAAGCATGCATTCGCATCATGCCCGAATTACCCGAAGTTGAAACCGTCCGCCGGGGACTTGTCCCCCACCTGATCGGCCAGCGATTTGCCGGTGCCACCCTCCGCGAAACGCGTCTGCGCTGGCCTGTCCCAGCCGACTTGAACAACCGGGTCACAGGTCACCGTATCGCACGACTGGACCGACGCGGCAAATATCTCATCCTGCGTCTCGACTCGGGCAACCTGATCCTGCATCTGGGCATGTCCGGCAGCCTGCGGCTGGTTCCCTCCTCAACCCTTCCAGCCCGTCACGACCATCTGGACCTGAACCTTGAGAACGGAACGATCTTGCGCTACCGCGACCCCCGTCGTTTCGGCGCCGTGCTCTGGACCGACGCGCCCGAGGCTCATCCCTTACTGGTCCACCTGGGTATAGAGCCACTGGAACCGGGCTTCGACGGCGACTGGCTGCATGCTGCCAGTCGAGGTCACCGTACCGCCATAAAAAGCTGGCTGATGGACAGCCACCGCGTGGTCGGCGTCGGCAACATCTACGCCAACGAAGCGCTGTTCCATGCCGGCATCCACCCCCTGGCCGAAGCCGGAAAGCTCAGCCGACCCCGCTGCAAACGACTGGCCGATGCGGTCAGGAATACCCTTGAGCGGGCGATCGAGGCGGGTGGCAGCACGCTGCGCGATTTCGTCGACAGCCATGGTGAGCCCGGCTATTTCCAGCAAACCTATTACGTATATGGCCGGGCGAACGAAGCCTGCCGGGTATGCGGCAACGCCATCCGGCTCACCCGCCTGAGCAACCGCGCCACATACTTCTGTCAGAAATGCCAGAAAAGATGACGCAACTCCTTCTTGCATAAGCATTTTGTGCTAGATTCGTAAAAAAACTCAGGAGCATGTCATGAGCAGCCCGTCGCTTTCCTCCGATTTCGAAGCCTACAGTCAATGGCGGACAAGCCTGTCCGACCATGTTTCGGACTATCGGCAGTGGCTCAACCTCGAAGACCTGAACGATTCCCAGCGCGACCTGCGGTTGCAGCAACTGCTCGACCGCCTCGCCGAAGACAAGTTGCACGTTGCCTTCATCGCCGAGTTCTCGCGCGGAAAATCGGAACTGATCAATGCCATTTTCCTGTCCGACCTGAAGCAGCGTCTGCTGCCCTCCACCGCGGGCCGCACGACGATGTGCCCGACCGAACTGCTCTACGACCCGAGCAAGCCGCCCCAGGTCGAGCTCCTGCCCATCGACACCCGCGCCACCAATGCCACCGTGGCCGAGTACCGCAGCTATCCGGAAGAATGGAACCGGGCCGTCATGGACATCAGCGACCCCGAAAGCGTACGCACGGCCATGCTGGAAGTCTGCCGCGTCAAATCGGTCAGCGTCGAGGAGGCAACCCGCTTCGGCCTGTACGACCCGGAATCGCCCGAAATATCCGCTGCCCTCAACGAGGATGGCACGGTATCCATCCCGGCCTGGCGCCATGCCATCATCAATTTCCCGCATCCCCTTCTGGAAAAAGGACTGGTGGTATATGACACGCCGGGGCTGAACGCCATCGGTGTCGAGCCGGAACTGACCTTCAGCCTGCTGCCCAATGCCCACGCCGTCCTGTTCGTACTGTCCGCCGACGCCGGCGTGACCAAGTCGGATATCCAGGTCTGGCGCGACCACATCAACCTGCGCGGCACCGAGAAAGGCCGGCTGGTAGCGCTCAACAAGATCGATGGCCTCTGGGACGAACTCAAGACTGAAGACCAGATCAACGCCGAAATCGACAAACAGGTCAAAAGCAGCGCCAACCTGCTCGGCATCGACGCCCGCAACATCTTCCCGGTCTCGGCGCAGAAAGGCCTGCTGGCCAAGATACAGGGCGACGATGTCCTGCTCCGGCGCAGCCGGCTGGACCTACTGGAAAAGGCCCTCAGCGAAGAGTTGATCGGTTCGAAGCAGGAACTGGTACGCGACCAGACCGATGCTGAATTGTCCGACATGCTGAGTTCCAGCCGGGCGCTGCTGCAAAGCCGGAACGACAACATCCGCGAACAGCTCGCCGAATTGCGCGGACTGCAGGGCAAGAACCAGGACGTGGTGGAACACATCATGGTCAAGATCGCCCAGGACAAGGACGCTTTCGAACGTGGATTGCAACACTTCCAGGCGCTGCGCAGCGTGTTCTCGCAGCACAGCGTGAAGCTGTTCCAGATGATCGGCACCGACACCATGAAGGCGGAGATCGACCGGGTACGCGGATCGATGGTGCAGAGCCGTTTCACCAAGGGCATCCGCGAGGCCATGAACCAGTTCTTCGCCGATCTCGACCAGAACATGGACAAGGCAGTCGCCCAGGTCGAGGAAATCAACCGCATGATGGAGGCAATGTACCGCAAGCTCAGCGCCGAACATGGCATGGCCCGCTACACCGTCCCGCCTTTCTCCATGCTGCGCTATAGCAAGGAACTGACGCGGTTGAAGGATGCCTACGACCAGCAGATCAACAACCTTTTCACCTTGCTGACGACCGAGCAATACCTGCTCACCAGCCGCTTCTTCGAAACTGTCGCCAGCCGCGTCATCCGGGTGTTCGAGATCGCCAACCGCGAAGCCGAAGCCTGGTTACGCGCCGTGATGTCGCCGATGGAAAGCCAGGTCAGGGAACATCAGATGCAGTTGCGGCGGCGGCTGGAAAGCGTCAAGCGCATCCACAAGGCGGCCGACACGCTGGAAGACCGTATCAACGAACTGGTCCAGATGGAAGCCGAAGCCAAGCGGCAACTGGCTGAACTGGATCAGGCCACGGCCCGTATCCACGACTTGCTGAATATTCCAGCGACAACTGCTCAGCAGTCGCTCGCCGCCTGATTCCCACCAAGAACAAAGCGGGCAAGGCCATCATGGCCTTGCCCGCTTTAGTCGTTATTGACCGGTTGTTACTTTCCGGCGCCCAACTTCTCGAATTTTGCCTGCAACTGGTCCTTGGATTCCACGTAGTCGGGGTTGACCGGGATACAGTCCACCGGGCAAACCTCGCGACACTGGGGCGTATCGAAGTGGCCGACGCATTCCGTGCATTTGTTGGGGTCAATGATATAAATATCCTCGCCCTGGGAAATTGCACCGTTCGGGCACTCGGGTTCGCACACATCGCAGTTGATGCACTCGTCGGTGATCATCAGAGCCATTTTTCTTCCTCTCTAACTCGGTTGTAAATTCCATTTGCCGGCCAGCCTCTCGGCTACCAGCGGAGGCACGAAAGGTTCGACATCGCCACCCAATCGGGCAATCTCTCGCACCATGCTGGCGGAAATGAACATGTACTGCTCCGCCGGCGTCAAAAAAACCGTCTCCAGTTCCGGGTACAAACCCCGGTTCATGCCCGCCAGCTGGAATTCATACTCGAAATCGGATACGGCGCGCAAGCCCCGTAGCACCAGATTGGTGCCTTGATCCCGAACAAAATCCACCAGCAGGCTGGCAAAGCTGGCGACCTGTACATTGGGCACATCGCTCAGCGTCAGCCTGGCCAATTCCATCCGTTCTTCCAGACCGAAAAAAGGCTGCTTGTTGGCGCTGGCCGCCACCGCCACCACGACCTGGTCGAATATCCGCGCGGCCCGGCGCACCAGGTCCTCATGGCCCCGGGTAATCGGGTCGAAAGTGCCCGGATAGACAATCTTTCCGGGATAAGCGATTTTCTGGCTCAAGCACGCTCCAACAGGCAGAAATGCGATGCGCCGGCACGCCCCTCACGTAGGACCTGCCAGCCATCAAGATCGGGCCGGCTGCCGAACTCAATATAGATTTTACCCCCTGGCGCGAGATGTGTCGCCGCTCTGGAGAGTGCGTTCTGCAACAAATCCGCCGCAAACGGCGGGTCCAGGAAAATCACATCGAATTGCCCGCAGTCGCCGGCAATGAAAGACAGACCCTCGCCCGCTACCACCTTGATCTGCTCCGCGCCGAGCAAGGCCCGATTTTCGCGCAAGGCCTTCAGCGCCTGACCCTCTCTTTCCACCAGGACCACTTCACCCGCGCCGCGCGAGGCGGCCTCGAAACCGAGCGCGCCGCTGCCGGCGAACAGGTCCAGACAACGCTGACCGTTCAGTCGCTGGCCAAGCCAGTTGAACAGCGTTTCCCGGACCCGGTCCGGTGTCGGCCTCAGGCCCGGAACATCCGGGAAGCGCAACAACCGGCGGCGCCACTCACCGCCGATGATGCGAACCTGATTACTTGCCGTCGCCCGTGCCACGCTGGCCACCCACAATCACCGTGACCATGTTCGCCGGCTTGAGCCGGGCCCGCATCGCCTTCACAACTTCTTCACGGGTAACCGCCGCCACCTTCTTCGGATAGGTATCGAGCCAGTCCGGCGGCAGCCGGTAGAAGTCCATCATCGCCAGATAGCTGAGAATCTTGCCGTTGCTGTCCAGGCGGAGCGGAAACCCGCCGACAAGATTGTCCTTGGCCTGTTTCAGTTCGGCATCGGTCGGACCTTCGGCCAGATAGCGGGTCAGGGTGTCGCGCACCACTTTCAAGGCCTCGTCGGTCGCCTCGCGCCGGGTCTGCAGACCCAACTGGAACGGACCCTTGTCGGCCAAGGGCATGAAATAGCTGTACACGCTGTAGGACAGACCGCGTTTCTGGCGCACTTCCTTGATCAGGCGTGAATCAAAACCGCCGCCGCCCAGAACGTAGTTGCCGACCAACAGGGGGAAATAGTCCGGGTCATCGCGAGTCATGCCCGGCTGACCGATGAGGATATGGCTCTGACTGGCGGGATGAGGAATCACCAGCTGCCTGCCTGCGGCCAGATCCGCCACCCTGGGCAAGGGCAGAGGCGCCGCCCCCTGAGGCAGGTCAGCCGCGAGGCTTGTGGCCAGCTTTTCCGCGCCGGCCCGGTCGATGTCGCCCATGATGGCCACCGCCATGTCGGCCGCGCGGTAATAACGGTCGTGAAAGGCGACCAGGTCGGCACGGGTCAGCTTGGCCACGGTTTCAATCGACCCGTCGGCGGGCACCCCATAGGGATGACCGGGATAGATCGCCGCGGTGAAGGCCCGGTCAGCTAGGTATTCGGGCTTGGTCGCAGCCTCCTTCAATCCGGCGATGGCGCGCGCCTTTTCCCGCTCCAGCACGGCCTCGGGGAAGGCGGGTCTGGCCAGCACGGCATCGAGCACGGACAAGGCCTGGTCGCGCTCCTTGGCACTGCTCAAGGTGCGCAGGGTGAAACCGGCCCGATCCTGCTCGAAATAGCCGCCCATCTGGGCACCCACATCGGCCAGGCGTTCGGCAACCTGCTGCTCGTTCCAGGCACCGGCACCCAGACTCATCAGACTCTGGGTGAGGCCACCCAGTCCGGCCTTTTCAGGCGAGTCATAGGCGCTGCCGGCGGCGAACCCGACGTTGACATCGAGCATCGGCAGATCGTGATTCTCGACAAAATAGACGCGTGCGCCCTGTGGCGTGGTCCAGCGCTGAATGTCGAGACCGGCCCAGGCATCGGCCGCAATGAACAACGCGAGGCAAACAAAAAGTAGTCGATTAGCGAACATTGCCGCCTCCGAATGAGAAAGGCCGGGCGAACTGCTCGCCTTTGGGCAAGGGCTGCGGATCCAGTGTCCCGACAGTGAGGTGGTCGTCGACGAAATAGCGTTTGGCCACGTCCTGCACCTGGGCCGCTGTCACGGCCTTCAGTCTGGCCAGGTGGGTATCGATATCCTGCCAGTGCAGGTTGGCCGTTTGCCACTGGCCGATCAACATCGCCTGATAGAACAGGGAATCCTGCTGGAATATCCGGCTGGCCAGCACCTGGGCCTTGACCCGGCTGAGTTCGGTCTCGTCCACACCCTGGTCCTGGATACGTTTGATCTCCCCCTTGAGCGCCGCTTCCACTTCCGCAACCGCCTTGCCTTCGGCCGGAGTCGCATCGACCATGAACAGTTCAGGACCGCGCGACACCGGGTCGTAATCGGCACCGACTTCGATCGCAATCTGCTTATCCTTGACCAGCGCCTTGGACAGGCGGGCCGAATCGTTGCCATCCAGGATGCCGGACAACACCTCCAGCGCATACGGGTCACTATCCTTGGCCGGATCGTTCAGGCGTGGCGCCTTCCAGGCCAGGATCACTTCAGGCAGCTTGGCCGGCGCCTTGACGTCGACCTGCTTCAAGCCGAGCTGCTCGGGTTCGATCAGCGTTTTGCGCACCGGCAGCTTGCGAGCCGGAATGACGCCGAAATATTTTTTCGCCATGGCAAAAACCTTTTCCGGCTCGACGTCACCGACCACCACCAGGGTCGCGTTGTCTGGCGCATACCAGTCCCGGTACCACTTCCTGACATCGTCGATGGTCATGTTCTGCAGGTCGTTCATCCAGCCGATCACCGGGTTATGGTATGGATGCGCCTCAAAGGCGGTGGCCATCAGGGCCTCGTACAACTTGGCCTGGGGGTTATCCTCGGTGCGCATGCGGCGCTCTTCCATGACCACCTGAATCTCGCGCGAAAAATCATCTGCCGACAAGGTCAGATTCGCCATCCGGTCGGACTCCAGCCGCATCGACAGTTCCAGTTGATCCGCCGGCAGGGTCTGAAAGTAAGCGGTGTGATCCTGTGCGGTAAAAGCATTCTCCTCACCTCCAGCCGCGGCGATGAGACGGGAGAACTCCGCGCCGGGCACCTTGCTGGTTCCCTTGAACATCATGTGTTCCAGGGCATGGGCAACCCCGGTCGTGCCTACGGTCTCGTCCATGCTGCCCGCCTTGTACCAGACCTGGCTGACCACCACAGGCGCACGTCGATCGGTTTTCACTATGACCTTCATGCCGTTGTCCAGCGTCCGCTCCACGGTCGCTGCCCAGACCGGGGTGGCGACCAGGCAAAGCATGGCCAACCAGCCCGGCAAACTTCGATTCATTTTCATACGCGCCTTTCGTGACATGTCCGCATGATAAAATTCATTGCTCAATAACGCATCTTCTAGACCCTGACCCATGGCGTTTGGTTTCTTCAAATCGCGCAAAGAACGAACCTCATCCGAGGCGCCCCCGGCTGAAGAGCCTCTGGACGAGACTCTTCCGGCCGAACTGGAGCCGTTCCAGCCCGAGCCGGCCGAGGGCGAAATAATCTGGCCCGATTTCCCGGACGACGCCCCCTCTGAACCTGAACCGCCTGCGGCAGAACCGGCTCCAGCGGCCGCCCCGGCCAAATCATCCTGGACTCAGCGGCTCAAATCGGGGCTGAGCAAGACCCGCACGGTGCTGACCACCCCGGTCGGCGAACTGCTCGGCGGTCATGCCAAAATCGACGAGGCACTGTACGAGGAACTGGAAACCGTTCTGCTCTCCGCCGATGTCGGCGTGGAAGCAACCGAGTACCTGCTCGGCGCCCTGCGTGGCCGGGTCAAGCGCGACAAGCTGACCGACTCCGGACAGCTGCGCGCAGCTCTGAAGGATATCCTGTCCGACCTGCTTGCACCGCTTGAGCAGTCGCTCGACACGACGACTGCAAAACCCTTCGTGATCATGCTGGCGGGGGTCAACGGCGCCGGCAAGACCACCACCATCGGCAAGCTGGCCAAGCGCTTCCAGGCCGAAGGCAAGAGCGTGCTGCTTGCCGCCGGCGACACCTTCCGCGCCGCCGCACGCGAACAGCTGACCGTATGGGGCGACCGCAACCAGGTCGAGGTGGTCGGCGGTCAGGGCAACGACCCCGCCGCCGTCATCTTCGACGCGGTCCAGTCGGCGCGGGCACGCGGCATCGACATTGTCCTGGCCGACACCGCCGGTCGCCTGCCGACCCAGCTCAACCTGATGGAAGAGATCAAGAAGGTGCGCCGCGTCATCCAGAAGGCCGACCCGACTGCGCCGCATGAGGTCCTGCTGGTGCTCGACTCCAATACCGGCCAGAACGTGCTGACCCAGGTCAAGGCCTTCAACGACGCAGTCCAGGTCAGCGGCCTGGTCCTGACCAAGCTGGACGGCACCGCCAAGGGTGGAACCGTCGCCGCCCTGGCCAAGCGCCAGCCCATCCCGGTCCGTTTCATCGGCATCGGAGAGGGGCTGGACGACCTGCAACCGTTCAAGGTCGACGAGTTCGTCGACGCACTGTTTGGTGAGTCATGATCGAGCTTTCCGACGTCGTCAAGCGCTACCCCGGCGGCCATGAAGCCCTGTCCGGGGTCAACCTGACCATCGAACTCGGCGAACTGATTTTCCTGACCGGCCACTCCGGCGCCGGCAAGAGCACCCTACTCAAGCTCATCGCCGCCATCGAGCGGCCGACCAGCGGCGTAGTCACGGTCAGCGGCCAGAACCTGGGTCGCATCCGCCGCTCCGCCCTGCCCTATTTCCGGCGCAACATCGGCCTGATCTTCCAGGACCACAAACTGCTCTACGATCGCTCGGTGCATGACAACGTCCTGCTGCCGCTGCATATCCAGGGCATGAGCGGCCACGAAGCCGGCAAGCGGGTCCGCGCCGCGCTCGACAAGGTCGGCCTGCTCAACAAGGAACGGGCCCGGCCCATCACCCTGTCCGGCGGCGAACAGCAACGGCTGTGCATCGCACGCGCCATTGTCAGTCGGCCGCCGCTGCTGCTGGCCGACGAGCCGACCGCCAACCTCGACGAGCAGTACGCACGCGACATCATGGACATGTTCAAGGCATTCAACCAGGTGGGAGTCACGGTGATCCTGACCACGCACGATCAGGACCTGATCCAGCGCTATGGCGGCCGGACGATTGCCCTGGCCAACGGAAAGATCGCACCATGAAGGCCTGGGTCGACCATAACCTGCACAGCCTGGGCCTGGCCACGAAGCGCATGGGCGAGAGCCCGTTCGCCGCCCTGTTCAGCATCCTGGTCATCGGCATCGCCCTGAGCCTGCCGGCCGGGCTGTATGTGGCACTGAAAAATGCCGAACGGCTGGCGGGCGGCGTTCCCACCCAGCCGGAAATCACCCTCTTTCTTGACATGGACCTTAGCCAGGACAAGGGAAACCAACTGGCCCAACAGGTGGCCGGCATGCAGGGCGTCGCCCATGCCCGCTTCGTCTCGCGCGACGACGGATTGAAACACCTGAAGGACGCCGGGCTCTCAGATCTGACCGCAGGTTTGAGCGAAAACCCGCTGCCCGACGCCATCGTCGTCACCACTAAAGACACCGACGCCGACAGCATGGAACGCCTGGCCCAGCAATTCAAGCCGCTGCCAGGCGTCGACCATCTGGCCATGGACACCGACTGGGCCCGCCGCCTCACTGCCCTGCTCGATTTCGGCCACAACCTGGTCTGGCTGATGACCGGCCTGCTGGGCCTCGCCCTGGCCGCCATCACCGGCAACACCATCCGCCTGCAGATCTATGCCGCACGCGATGAAATCGAAGTATCCCGCCTGATCGGCGCCACCAACCGTTTTATCCGGCGGCCATTTTTGTATTTCGGCGTTTTGCAGGGCTTTCTGGGGGGACTGGCAGGCTGGCTCATCGTCACCGGCGGCCTGCATGGCCTGGCCGGCAGCCTTGAACGTCTGGCCCTGGCCTGGGGCGGACATCTCGATTTGCTCGGACTCGGTCCGACGGAAGGCTTGCTCCTGCTCACCGTGTCATCCCTGCTTGGTTTTCTTGGCGCCTTCCTGGCTGTCAACCATAGCCTGCGGCGCATGACCTAGGG
>JARLJM010000143.1 GCA_031291185.1 Parasulfuritortus sp.
CAGGTTGCCGAAGTCGCGCACCCGACCTGGCGTGGAGCCGGCCGTGTCGACGATCAGGTACTCGAATTCGATACCGCAGCGCATGGGCGTCGCCGGCTCAAAGCCAGGTCATAAAGTCGTGGATGTTTTCCGTGGACGACGCGGGTTCCTCATCCCCGGTCGGCGTGCCCAGATACAGGAGGCCGACGATCTGCTCGCTATCGGTCAGGCCCAATTCGCGGTGGAACCCCCGGTCGTACATGACCCAGCCGGAGCGCCAGATACCCCCGTAATTCAAGGCACGTGCGGCCAACTGCATGGTCAGGACCGTGCTGGCGGCGCAAAGCTGCTGGTCGAAGACCGACACCTTGTCGCTCGGCTTGGGGCTGGCCACCACAACGATCACCAGCGGGGCCCGATGCGGCATCTGGGATGCTCGGGCCACCACCTTCTCCGGCTTTTCGGCGGCCAGGGCGGCCCGCTGCATGGCCAGACCCAGCCGGTCGAGTCCCTCGTCCCGCGCAACCAGAAAACGGAACGGCCGCAGGCGCTGGAAATCGGGCACTCGCAAGGCGGCCTGAAGGATCAGGGCGAGATCGTTGTCCGACGGCGCGGGGCGACTCAACTGGTGACAGGAACGCCTGTTCAGTAGCAGGTCCAGGGCAGGGTTCAAGCAGTCCACAGGATGTCCTCCTCGATACGAAGACCTCGGCGCAGGCGGTCTCGAATGTCCATGATCGTGGCATCGAGCCTCTCGATGCGTTCCAGGTTCCGGCGTTCCAGGTCGCTGGTGACGATGATTTCGGCAATACCGCCGTTGCGGATCACGATGCGCCGGTCGCCGCGCAGCGCCAGCAATGGATCGTGGGTGGAAATGAGCACGATCTTCTCGCCGGTGACCAGGAGTTCCAGCGCCCGTTTGCGGTCCACGCCGGCGTTCTCGATCTCGTCGATCAGCACTATCGGCGAGGCCGACAGCAGGGCCGCGTCGGCAATCATCAGGGCGCGGGTCTGACCGCCGGAGAGCTGGGTCACGGAGACCTCTGCGGTGAATTTCTCGCCGGTCAGGTCGTTGGCGCAGGCGATCACCTGCCCGGTCATGGCCTCGGGGTCGGCCACCATGCGGCAGCGGGCGTGCATGTCGATGAACTCGCGTACCGATAGGTCGACAACGAAATTCATGTTCTGGGACAGCTGGGCAACCAGCTTGCGGTCCAGGGTATAGCGCCGTTCGTCGTCGGGTGGGCGGCCATCGATCAGTACCCGGCGGCCGGAGGGTGTATCGCCCTGGGCCAGACATTCGATGTCGCCCAGCAAGCGGCTCTTGCCTGAACCGGTCGGGCCGACGATGCAGACGATTTCCCCGGCCCGAAGGTTGAGCTGGATGTTCTCCGCGACGCCGGACTTGTCTCGGCCGCCGATCAGAATCAGGCTGCCGACCTGCCCGTTGTCGGCCTCGCCCATGGCCTGGATTTCGTCGATCAGCCGTTTGATGTGGGTCAGTATCTGTTCCCGCTCCATGCCTGCATCGAAGAAGGCTTCGTCGGGCAGTTGCTCAAGCCATGTCGCCAGCGGGTGTGGAACGTTTGCTGTCGCCAGACCGAGCGAACCGAAGAAGTCGGCCACGCAAGGATGGGTTGTCAGCAGGCTATCCAGCGGCATTTCGGCAAGGTTGTTCATGCGGCCTCCGATCTGTCGTTGAAGCGCATCTTCTTGACGTTGCCGCGCTGGTGGGTCTCTCCGATGGCAGTTTCGCCGACGCAGTAGGGGCAGACGGCGGCGGGCATGGGGAAACGCAGACGAGCGCCTTCGAGCACGTCGGTTTCCGGTGCCTGGTGAATCGCTCGGGCCAGATCGGCGGCGCCCTGGCCGGTGATGCCGTTGCAGAACAGGGCGCGGGCACCGGGGTTGGCCAGGCGCGTCTGGTAGGCGAACACCTCACGTTCCACCTGGGAGACGATGTCGCCCTTGGTGATGACCACCAGATCTGCCAGACGAAGCATGGGGCCGATCTTCTTTGGGGTATGCACCCCGGCCAGGGCATCCACCACACAGACCGCCATGACGCCGCCGATATGTGGCGAGCAGCGGTTGCACAGGCCGGCGCTCTCGCTGATCAGGATATCAAGTTCCTGACGTTGTCCCCAGGCCATGCAGTCCTCCACATTGGAGACGAAATAGTGGTCCGGACAGAGCGCTCCGGCCAGGCCGACGGCGACCGGAAAGCTCTTTTGTGCATACAGTTTGTCGTCGCTGGTGGAGAGCGAGTCGAACTTGGCGATACCCACCTTGAGGCCTTCCTGGCGAAGGATTTCGCTTGCTCGTAGGATGACTGAAGTTTTGCCGACGGAAGGAGAGCCGGCCACGGTGATCAGCCGCATTCCCGGACCTCGTGAGCCTCGTTCCAGGCCGTGAAAAATTTATCTGCCGCTCGTTTGCTCTCGGTCGCCAGATCGTGAGTACGGGCATAGTCCCACCCCGGCCACTTGAGCTTGGCCCCGGCAGGAAAGGCGCCAGGGATCGCGGGATTGCTCGGCGGGTAGCAATTGCGCACCAGGGTACGGCCCAACTCGACGCCCGAGACATAGTCCGCCAGCTGCCAGAGACGGGTCTCGGCCTCCGGCTTCACCAGATAACCGATGGGCATGGTCAGCGCGCCGTCCTCGGGCCAGACTACGCGGATGCGTTCCCGCCGGGGACTGAGTTCCGCCTGCAACCAGGGCAGGATGGCGATGGCGCCCACGTCGCGGCTGTTCGAACCGGCCTGGGTGGCGGTGCGGATGTTGTGCTGCAGATGCCGGACGTTGACGGCGAAGGCGGCCAGCCCATCGTCGCCATATTCCCTGCGCAGGGAAAGCAGTAGATAGCTGTTGTAGTCCTGGTATGGCACCTGCCCGTTCGGGCGCCAGCCGCCAAACACGATGTCGTCGGTCCAGATGGGGTCGAGTAGATCGTCCCATGCTCGCGGGGCGGGGCGACCCTTGAGCCGTTTCTCGTCCACCAGAAAGACAAATGGAATGGCTGCGAACAGACGGAACACGCCTTCCGGATCGGGCAGCCCTGCAGCAGTACAAGCCGGATGGAAATTCGGTTGTCGAGCCGACGGGCCGGGCGCATAACGGGCCAGCAGTCCGGGAGCCAGGATATCGTGGTGGAAGGTAGTCACCAGCATGCCGGGCAAGTGCTCTTCGTTGGCCGTGGCGAGTGCGTCGAACGGTTTGTACCACTCGGCCCCGGAGAGGAAGGAACAGTCCAGGTTGACCCCCGTGGCGGCACGATGGTCGGCCACGGTTCTATCCAGGCCGGCCTTGAATGCGCGCCGCAAGGGGATAGGCATGCGCCCCAGGAAATCCAAGTGCCGCGTGTCCGGAACAGGGCGTACCGGGTCAGCACTACTCTCCAGTATGGTCAGCGTTGCGGGTGAAGGCAGTCGGGTCATGGTTTGCTCCTTGCCGAGATGGTCGCTCATGCGTGCTGAAGGAACCTTCGCAAAACTTGGGCCAATTGCCCGTCACAGGCCCGGAAGTCAGATAAATACAGCGATTCGGGGATGTCTAGGTAGCCGTTACGGCAGGGCAAGACGTTCGCAATGGAACGATTTTTCGGTCAATGTACCCGTAGGGCCGGATCGGGGACGGCTGGCCGGGGCTGCATGAGTGCGCTATGGACTGCCGGGGCCGGTGGCTGCGATTGCACGAAATCCGCGATGCAGATGATGCCCGCGAGAATAAGCGGCAGGTATTCGAGCCCGAGTCGGAGGACTCCGTCGCGCTCCATGATCAGCACTCCCCACCGTTTCGCATCGCCATCGCACGCGCCATCCATGGCGGCGGCGCACTGGCCAGGACATCCTGGATGGGACGTAGCGCATCGCGCGCATTGTCGTTGCATGCGAGTTGCAAGGGATGGATGCCCGTGCCCATCAAGCGGGCGGCGGCCAGGTTGCCCAGGGCGCAGGCGCATAGCAGATGACAATCGGTGAGCAGTTCCGCCCGCTGGCGATCACGCTCGTTTTTGCGGCCGCCATCGGCTGGATTGCGGATATCGATTAGAGACAGGTCGGCCGGATTCAGCCGGTAGATCAGGAACCGTGCGCAGGTGCTGAAACTCCCGTTCATGGCCTCACCGTAGTTGGAGGCCACGGCCACCCGCAACCCCGGGGCTTCTGTGGCGGATGGCTGCGGAGAGGGTGGGG
>JARLJM010000144.1 GCA_031291185.1 Parasulfuritortus sp.
CGCTTCAGTTCCTCGACCACAAAATCGCGGTCATGAAGTGGCGCGTCTTTCAGCTCCGGGTTGTACTGGATGGTGGCTTCCAGTGCGGTCAGCCGTGCGAACGGGCGCGACAGGTCGATGGTGTGGCCCTGGTAGGGCACCACGGCATGGCCCAGGGTCTGGATCGCCACGTCGCGCAGCATCTGTTCGACGAAGTCCATCAGGTACTTGTAGTCCCGGTAGGCTTCGTAAAACTCGACCATGGTGAATTCCGGATTGTGCCGGGTCGAGATGCCCTCGTTGCGGAAATTGCGGTTGATCTCGAACACCTTCTCCAGACCGCCGACCACCAGTCGCTTGAGGTACAACTCCGGCGCGATGCGCAGGAACAGTTCCATGTCCAGTGCGTTGTGGTGGGTGACGAAGGGCTTGGCCGAGGCCCCGCCGGGGATCGGGTGCATCATCGGCGTTTCCACTTCCAGGAAATCGTGCGCGACGAAGAACGCGCGCATGGCCTGGATGATTTTGGATCGGCGAATGAAGGTCAGGCGGCTCGGTTCGTTGGTGATCAGGTCCAGATAGCGCTGGCGATAGATCTGTTCGGTGTCGGTGAGGCCATGGAATTTTTCCGGCAGCGGGCGCAACGACTTGGTCAACAGACGCACTTGCGTGGCCTGGATGGTCAGTTCGTTGGTCTTGGTGCGAAACAGGTGGCCGGTGACGCCCAGAATATCGCCGAGATCGAAACGCTTGAAGGAATCGTAATTCTCTTCACCCAGCAAGTCCCGCGTCACATAGATCTGGATGCGGCCACTGACATCCTGAAGGGTAGCGAAACTGGCCTTGCCCATCACCCGCTTCAGCATCATCCGGCCAGCCAATTGCACTGAAACCGGCGCGGCGGCCAGCGCTTCGCCATCGGTTTCGGCATGGCGTGCATGAAGATCGCCGGCCTGATCCTTGCGATCAAAGTCATTCGGAAAGGCGATTCCCTGATTGCGCAGCGCGGCGAGTTTCTCCCGGCGCTCGATCATGATCTGGTTTTCGTCCTGCTGGGGGGGCGTGCTGGGCTGCTGCTCTGACATGGGTTTTTGACCGAAATTTGGGTGGATTTGAAGGATGAAGGATTTTACCTGTCCTCATGCAGATCAGGACTAGCTTTTTTAATGAGGACGTAATATGATTCGCGCCCTCAATTACGGGTTGTTAGCTCAGCTGGTAGAGCTGCGGACTCTTAATCCGTCGGTCGACAGTTCGAATCTGTCACAACCCACCAGTCGTACTTGCATTTAGGCCGCCCGTCAGGGTGGCCTTTTGCATTTTCGGGGTCGGTAAGGGCTGAAGCCGGTCCCGTGTATGAAAGAAGAAGATCAGACCAGGATTTCATCATCACTTCATAAGGAATCGACATGCACACGGACCAAGTTCTGAGCCACCTGAAAAAGTACGGGCAACTTCTCGATCTGGAGATTGCATCTGCCACGAAGATTCCGCTGGCCCAAGTGCGCAAGTCACTGGATGACTTGTCGTCAAGGGGTGAGATATCCCAATGCAGCGTCACCCGGTTCAATGGCGGCAAGCGCATTGATGGCTTCCAATGCCGGATTTCGGGCTACGTTCCGCCTCCCGCACCGGGCAGGAAGGCCGGCCCCGCCAACAAGGGTCAGGAAAGCGCCTCGTCAGA
>JARLJM010000145.1 GCA_031291185.1 Parasulfuritortus sp.
CCATTTGCTGTCAGCACGGCGTCGCCCGTGCGCAAATCCTCCACCGCCGCATCGCCCTCCGGCGTGGCGATGCGCGTGCCGGGGTAGAAGCACAGGACGATATCCGTGCCGGTGCCCGTCGTGTCGGGCGTCAGGGTGAAGAAGGCGCTGGTCACGCTGCTCGGCTCGGCCAGGGTGAGCGTGTCCAGCAGCCCGCTGGTGCCATACAGCGAGAGCGTCCCGGCGCTGAAATTCGCCAAGGTGGCGGCAACGCCGGAAAGGTCGATCGTATCGCCCGCGGTGAAGCCGGTAAGGGTCTGGCCGCTGGCCAGCTCGGCGGCATTGCCCTCCAGCGTCCATGTCGCGCCGGTGTCGATGTTGATGGTGCCAAAGCCGGAGAAGGAATCGCCCATATTCAGCGTCCCGGCGGACGAGCCGGAGGCCAGATCAAGGGTGTTTTGCAGCGATGCGACGCTGGTGACGGACCCGTTGAACACCGCGCCAGGATCGACGATCAGAACCCCGCCGGAAGAGTTGAACGTGTTCTTCGCCAGAAAATCAACCGCATACGCGCCACCCGCGATGGTTCCGGCATTGATCACCGTGCCGCCGCCAAGGAGATAAACGCCCGTGCCGCTCGCCCCGGCCGTGATGGTGCCCGCGTTATTCAGCGTCCCGCCGGTCGCATAAAAATAAGCGCCGAAACCCCCGCCATAAATCTGGCCAGGATTGGTGTTCGTAACGTATCCGGTATAGATGTCGATGCCATGACCGCCTACCCCTCCGGCGATGCTCCCCGAATTGACCAGAGTCAGCACCCCCCCCAGGGCATAAATGCCGTCGGTGCTACCAAGGATCACGCCACTATTCGTAACCGAGCCGCTATTATTCAGGCCGATGGCCGCAGTGTTCCCCGAAATAATCGTGCCGTCATTGATCACAGTGCCTGAACTGTTAGTCGTGATCCCGTAGCCATTTGCCACGAGAATCGCGCCGCCCGTCGTGACGGTGAGCGGGCTGAGATAGGAGGGGGCGCTGTTCAGGGTGACGGTCGTGCTGATAGTCCCTGCAATCGTACTCCCCGACATTGGCGTCCTCGCTTTTCTGAATACAAAACAAACACGGAATCGTATCCAAGCCTATTCAGATTATGTAGTTTTGTACATCTTAACCGTCTGTTTCCAGACTTGCGGCCGATCTCCTTCTCCGCCTTCCCAAAGGCCCTCGAAGGCCAGATAAATGACGGGGTTCGCGCAGGTGCCGCGGGCGGCGGAGGTGGGGAGGCCGGAAATTCGGGCGGAACCGCGACGCTCTCTTTCATATCCTGGCGAACTTGCCTATATAGGTTCTGCCGACTTGTCGGCTATGGCGATAAACGATGCGTGGAATAATCGTTGTGGACCCGGGGGCGGTACCCGGCGCC
>JARLJM010000017.1 GCA_031291185.1 Parasulfuritortus sp.
GACCACACCCGTCGCTTGCATCCCCAAGCGCGAATCCAGGTCGTACCGACCTGTGAGAGTCAGATCTGGTGCTCTTTCGCAACGGGTGTCTCAGGAAAGATAGGCGATAGACAAACAGTCCTCATTCTTTTGCCTTGGACAAAGACAAGACTCTGGACCGGATTGGCCATGAGCCAGCCGATCCTGAGAGTGCCCCCAAAGCGAGGCGTGTATGGCAAATCTTCCCCCATCCTCTGAGGACTCCCGACGCTGGAGTCCAGAGGCCTTGGCTCTTGCCGCTCAGGCCAAGGTCCTCTCTGGAAACAAACTTGAGCAGCTGGTAGTTCGATTGCAGCGCAGCACCGGGCGTCCCAGCGAACAATGCTGGCGCTTCGTCATCCAGTACGGGCTCAAAGGGAGAGTGGCCAATCGCCGCTGGACGGACGAGGAAGTCGAGTTCGTGCGCGAGGAGATTGTTAAGCGGTCTGTTGACGAGATCGCGAAGAAACTCGGTCGCACACCCCAGTCGGTTCGAAGCATGTTGCAGAGGAATCGCCTCGGAGTACGAGAGATTCGCTGCGATCTCTTCTCTCTGGAGAGTCTTGCAAGGGCGCTGCATATACGAAAGGACGAGATTCGTCTCTGGATCGAGCAGGGATGGTTGCAAGCCTCTGTTTCAACGGACGGCAGAAGGCGTTCCTACACCATTACTCCCGAATCTCTAGCGGACTCTTATAAGCGCCATCTGCCTGATCTCTTGAAGCGTGGTATTCCCAATCAGTCTCTGTTCGAAGCCTATGTCCAGTACGTGCATTCGCCGAAGCATACCGTCGGCGAACAGCTTCTCGATGTTCGCCGGGATAAGCGGGAACGAGCGGCATATGCGGCTACCAGGGAGAGCGATCTGCGGCAAGAGTCACCGGAGGAAGACGATGAGAATGACAACAACGAGGAAGGATACCGCATCGGTTTCAGCGAAGACTCAGGGTTTCAAGAAGCATAGGACATTCCTTCGAGGTGATCGCTGCGAGTTCTGCGAAGCAAACTTGGGTTCGAGACGGCTCTCCATCGGCGGCGCGGTCTCCAACGCGGTTTGCGGCATCTTGCTACTTGCCGCGCTCGCACTTGCCGGACGAATTTCCTACCAATGGATGAATCACGCTGTGGACAAGTTTTTCACCCAACCGACCTGGCATGAACCACTGGATAGCTGGGCTCTTTGAATAATTATGCTGTCGCCCCGAGTCCAGGCAAGGTTCGTCGACAAGTTTCCCGTGAAGAAGTTTGCCGAAGCGCCATTGCAACTCGCGCATCTGAGCCAAGAACACTCATGTGGTGAGTGGTCGATCGGCAGTTGAGTGGTCAGGTCAGGACGAGGCCACGGCCTAGTGGTTGAGAGGCAGGTAACAGTACTGAAAGTTACTTTTTTGCGACGGGTTGCGCGCTTGATGAATCACCCAAGTATCTGCGGTTTCGGCAGGAGGCCTCCAGATGAAACAGATTGGCGCCAAGCTCCGTGCTGTCAGGATGAAGTGGGGACTCACTCTGCGTGAAGTGGAGGAGCGAAGCTTACGTATCGCGCAGGAAAGGGAAAACCCATCTTGCCGGATCTCCGCGAGTTGGCTGAACCGTGTCGAGCTCGATGGGCGGGGTCTCTCTGTGATCAAGCTGATCGTGCTTGCGGCCATCTACAGCATTTCCCCTGAGCAACTGCTTGCCTATTGTTCGAGCGCCGCCAAGAATTCATTGGAGCGCAATTGCCCACTGGGTCCCAATACGACCCTTCTCCTGACAGATGGGCCATTAGAAGAGCACGCGCGGTCGTGGCTTCCCGACAGCATCGCCGTTGAACCCATCCCTGATAGTACGACTCTCCTTTCGCCGGTGGGTCCTCTGCCGAGTCAGTTCCGTCGCGGCATCATCGGGCGGTTGGATAAGACCCTCGATCCGATGATCCGGCCTGGGTCTATTGTCCTGATCAACACTCTGCGACGTTCGATCGCGCACCGGAGAGATTGGACGAACGAATTCGATCGCCCAATCTATTTCCTTCTGGCACATGCTGGCTATTTTTGCGGCTGGTGCGAACTTGACAAGAATGCGGAATGGCTGACTCTGGTTCCACATATGCTTTCCTATGCGACCGGCCACCGCTGGCGATACCGGAAGGAAGTCGAGGTGATCGGCCGCGTCGCCGGCGTTCTGATGTGTTTGGAAGAGCCATCCTCTGCAGCGTAGACCGAAGCCCGGAGTGGCCAGACGCCGTGTGAACACCGAATCTCGCGGAGA
>JARLJM010000146.1 GCA_031291185.1 Parasulfuritortus sp.
CTAGTAGTACATTTTTACACTCAAACAGCGATCTCTTTCCATCTGCCTCAGTAACCTGCTAAGTTGTCAGTAACGGCCATTTCCAGCGAATGGCTACGGCAACCTGGTCACAGCGGATATCAGTCCCGGCAATGAGCGGTACACCACGACACTTTGCCCGCCTCAAGACTCGAGAACGGGCCACGATCACTTTCTCGAATGGGGAGGCAATCGCCTGCGAAGTGAGTGACTTCTGCCAGCAGGGCTTCAACCTCCAGCCAATCGACCCCAATAGCGCCCTTGACATCACAGCCAGACATGCTCCGGACGAAACCATATCAATTGAGTTACCGGCCTCAGGGAAAGACAAAGAACATCGCACGCTACATGGGAAACTGACCCATACTTCCGCTACCGACCTGGGCGTCAATCTGCTGGAAGACACACCGGCCGACGTCTTTCAGACCATGGTTGAAGCGCGGTCAAAACTGCCACACCAGAATAGCGAGGAAAACCAGCTCTTCCCGGAAGAAAGCCAAGCCATACTTAGGGATTGCGTCAATCTGTTTCGCCTTTTCCTGGGAAAGGTCTGGCAGGATCTTCTGTCCGACATCAAAGTCAAGATTGCAGAACGCGACACCGCTCATCTTCCTCTCAACGAACAATCACGCTATCTGAACAGCCTGACCGATCTGCAGATCCGGGTTGACGAAGTCAGCCAGTTGCACTTCGACATGCTGATCGAACGCATGCATAAAATCGGCGAGATCGAGGCGAACGCCGCACCTATGGGAAGCCCCGAACTGAGCATCCTCGACGAGGGTAGTTTCGAAGATTGGCTGAACATCTCCGGCGTTTTCAATCGTATCGATATCGACAACCGCCAGGCCATGTATCAGTTCGCCCAGCGTTTCAGTCGCCTTACTCCAACACCAATCGGCCCGCATAACGACCCGTTTGGCCCACAGGCAGTCTGCCTGACGTTTCAAGAGGCCTTGCGCGAACTGGATTTCAACAATGGCATGCGAGCCATTCTGTACCGGCAGCTCGGTGAAATTCTGGGAACGCGTTATGCCCCGTTTTATGACGATCTCAACCGCTTGCTCGCGCCACTGAAGCCGGTTCGCATCCAGCCCGAAAAGAGCAGCAAACAGCACGTAAAGCGTGAAGCCGTTGAAACTGGCGACATACCCGCCCTCGCAACGGATAGCGAACAAGGAAGCGTCGTGCAGCAAGTTTCACGACTGGCTGAGATCGCTGAAAAGTTGTTCAACCTCTACCCACCGATGGCCGAGGCAGCACTATCGAAAGGTCATACCCAATCCGACAGCCCGAACGCCTTCCCCGGCACCGCGGCCCAGCTGGAGCAGTTGCAGCAAATCCTGGCACGGCTCAGCGACACGCAAGACAACCAGAAGAATGTACCGACTTCGCCTGCCTCGGCGGGGTCGCCAATAACGGCAGCACAGAGGCCGTCTGCTGGCATCACATCCAGCCAAATCGAAAACCTGCTGGCACGGCTTGGTGCCACGCAGGCTGTCATGCCCGACGCCACACTCACCGATCGAGTCAGCCGGGCGCTTACCCGGCCCGAGGCCGCCGCGCACGTATCGCCTCCGGTGCGAGAGGAACTTGGCATGATGGCCAATCTGCTGAGCCATGCCTTGACCGACCATGGCGGCCAGTCCGATATCGACCTGCTGCTCAAGAAACTCGAACAACCCATCTATGACATCGCCTTACGCGGTGAAGCACCGGCACGACTTGAAAACCACCCGCTCGGCCAATTGATCAATCTGGTGGATCGTTTTGCCATCGTGGCCGACGATGGTGGCCGTCTGCATGACCCTCAACTCAGGGCCTTGATCGAATCCATCATCGACAAGGGCCTGAGCGACGGCAGCAACCTTGAAGCCACCTGCACCACACTCGACAAGTTGCTCAAATATCCGATCCGCACCCGCAAGCAGCGCGTCGATGGCTATCAGGAAATCTGCGAGGCCAAGGGCCGGATTCGCGACAGCAAACAGTTCGTCGTCGAGGCGCTGAACCAGCGCCTCGGGGGACAGACCATCCCCGCGGTCATCACCAGGCTACTCGAACATGGCTGGCAGCATCGACTTGTGCTTGTCAAGTTGCGTGACGACAAGAACGAATGGGAGCGATCCTGGCAGGTTCTGGGCGATCTGATGGTCAAGCCTGAAACGCCACAGCTGCTAGATGAAATCCAGTCCGGACTGGAGAAGGTCAGCATCGATAGCCAGCAGCTCGACCATCTGCTGAAGGAACTGGCTATCTATCTGCACGCTCCTGATCAGTCAGAACAGGTCAGAATTCCCATGGGCTGGTTCAAGATAGCCGACGCCCCGTCCGACAGCGCATTACAGCCGGACCAGACTTTGAGCAGCCAGTTACGCATTGGCGACTGGTGGGATATCGAACATGACGGCAAGCCGATACCGATGCAATTGATCTGGCTCAGCCAGCCGCCGGGCCGAACCTGCTTCGTCAATCGCTCGGCCGACCGGAAGCAGGAACTTGGCCTGACCGAACTTTCCGTACTGCGCGAACGGGGCGCCGCGAAACCAGGTGAGGATCATGACCTGCCGCTACTTGAGCGATCCGAATACGGCACGATCGATGCCATGTACCGGCGCCTGGTCCAGCAAGCCAACCGGGACCCGGTCACCAACCTGCCCAATCGGAAACACCTGATCCATCATTCCAGCCAGGGTGCCCAGCTCAACAGCATCAACAGCTTCTGCGTCCTCGGCTTCGAGCCTTACCGGTTGATTTACGACCATTGTGGCATCGAGGCCGGTGAAACCCTTGCCCGCACCCTGGCCGGCATGGCCGAGCGCAGTCTGGGCACAAATCATCGGCTTGCCGCAATCGGTGAAGGCTTGTTCGCCGTTTTCCTGCCTGGACTGGGCATCGATGCTGCGCGCGATTTCACGGCCAGGCTGACTCGGAACTTCGACGGATTCCGTTTTCAGCATGGCGGCGATAATTTCAACATTCAGGTATTTTTTGGTCTTGCCAGCTACCAGCCCGGCATATTGGATGCAGACGAAGCCTTGCGGCAGGCCGTTTCTGCCTGCGAGGCGGCCCGTTCGAGTGGCCCCAACACGGTTCAGGTCTACACCGACTCCAACAGAATCATCCAGGATCAGGAAACAATGGACAGTTGGGCCGGACAGATCAGCGAAATGCTGGCCAGCGACCGGTTGTTCCTGCGCTGCCAGAAAATTGCCCCTCTCCATGCGGTCGATGAACTGCCCTACTACGAAGTTCTGCTGGGCGTGCTCGACCCAAAAGGCAACCAGGTCAACCCGCAACCCTTCGTGCTTGCCGTGGAACGCTGGAATCGAGCCTACGAACTCGATCTTTGGGTGTTCAAGGGCGTGATGGACTGGATCAGGAATAACCGGGCTGATTTCGACCGGACCGGCGGTTTCTCCGTCAACCTGTCGGCACAGTCCCTGTCGAATCAGGAATTGCTCGCCACACTGCATCGGGAACTCTCCACCGGCGACATACCATGCGAGAAGATCGCTTTCGAAATCACCGAAACCGCCACCCTTAAGAACCAGGCCGTGGCACAGGACTTCATGCGCCAGATTCGACGCTACGGCTGCCGCTTCAGCCTGGATGATTTTGGCAGCGGCAACGCCTCCTTCAGCTATCTGCGCAGCCTGCGCACAGATACCCTGAAGATAGACGGCGCCTACATCAAGGACATGGTCGGCGACCCGGAACTCCAGGCGATGGTGAAATCCATGAACGAAATCGGGCACGCGCTGGGCATGAAGACCGTCGCCGAATTCGTCGCCAGTCCCGAAATCCTGGCATTGGTACGGGAAATTGGCGTCGATTACGCCCAAGGCTATGAAGTCGAAAAACCGACCCACATCAACGGATTGCTGCTGAATAGCTGAACCCGGTTAGCGCTGCGTTACAGGTTGCGCAAAAACTCCAGCACTTCCTGCAATGTCGACACTCCCTTGACCTGAACCCCGGCTGGCGGCTGCTTTGGCATATTGGCCTTGGGTGCCAGAATCAGGTTGAAACCCAGCTTCGCCGCCTCCTTCAATCGCTCCTGCCCACGCTGCACCGGACGAATTTCCCCCGACAGCCCGATCTCGCCAAAAACCGCAAGCTTGTGTGGCAAGACCTTGTTTCTTATTGAAGAAACCACTGAAATCAGGATCGCCATATCGGCCGCCGGCTCGACGATGCGCACGCCACCAACGACATTGACGAAGACATCCTGATCAAAGCAGCCGATACCACCATGACGATGCAGTACCGCCAGCAACATGGCCAGCCGGTTTGGGTCCAGGCCCACCGTAAGGCGCCGTGGCGTAGGCGTATGCGATGTATCCACCAGCGCCTGGATCTCGACCAGCATCGGCCGGGTGCCCTCCTGGGTCACCACCACGCAGGAACCTGGCGCTTCCTGCTCGGCACGGTTCAGGAACAGTGCGGACGGGTTGTTCACACCTTTCAGGCCCTTGTCCGTCATCGCGAACACACCCAGCTCGTTAACTGCTCCGAAGCGATTCTTGAAGGCCCGGATGAGCCGGAAACTGGAACCGGTATCGCCTTCGAAATAGAGCACGGTATCGACGATATGCTCCAGCACCCGGGGGCCGGCCAACGTCCCCTCCTTGGTAACATGGCCGACGAAGATCACGGTCGTGCCGGTCTGCTTGGCATGGCGCGTCAGTTCCTGGGCACACTCGCGAACCTGGGAAACGCTGCCTGGCGCCGCCTGCAGCGCCTCGGTATAGAGCGTCTGGATGGAGTCGATCACCGCGATCTGCGGCTGTTCCTGCTTCAAGGTTGCCAGGACCGACTCCAGACGGATCTCGGTCAGAATCGGTATGTCGCTCCCATTCAATCCCAGGCGATTGGCGCGCATCGCAATCTGGGCAGCCGATTCCTCGCCACTGACGTACAAGGTTTTGCGCCCGGTAGACAACGCCGCCAGGGCCTGCAACAGCAAGGTCGATTTGCCGATACCCGGGTCGCCGCCGATGAGCACCACGCCACCTTCCACCAGGCCACCGCCCAGCACCCGGTCGAACTCCGCCAGGCTGGTCGCGATGCGGGGAATTTCCCGGGCCTGAACCTCCGACAAGCGCTGGATCTCACCACTGGCCGCCAAGGCCTGGAAACGGCGGGTCTTGGCCTCGGCGACCGTCTCGCTCAGCGTATTCCAGGCTAGGCAATGCGGACATTGACCCTGCCATTTCGTGGTCTGTCCACCGCACTCGGCGCACACATAGAGCGTCTTGTCCTTGGCCATTACGCTTGCACTCCTGGCAAGTCAGGCGACATGGGGAGGCGAATCATGCAGCCTGACTGATGGCAGTCTTGTTATCGGCGTCAGCCATGCGCTGACGCAGAGCCGCAAGCAAGCGGGCGGCAGGCATCGGCATCGCCGCCAACAGGCTTTCCAGTTCCACCGTATCCAGCATGTTCTTCACCGTCAGTCCCAGATCGGTATTGCCTTCGATCAGCAAACGGCGGTTGAAAAACAGGGTATCCGGGTCTTCCAGGCGCAAAGCCAGTCGAATGAAGTCCTGCGCAGAAGCGGTAAAGGTCACGTCGGCATGGTCGGCCATCTCGGCCCGGAATCCTTTGCCAGTCACTGAAAAATAACTTTTCACCCCTAGGTCGCGGACATGAACGCAAAACCGCTTGCCTTGAAGCGCGGTCCAGTCCAGTTCCCGAAGACCGCGCCAGGCAGCCAGATTGAATAGGGACACGAAAGCCGCAGAAACCGGCAGCATGGGCAATGAGGCAACCATCCTGGCCAGGGATAGGGGCAATACGGGAGGTTTCAGCATGGTGAGAAATTCATCCTGGATAATGTTGTCTTCAATGATGGCATAGCCCTTCCGCACGGGCCATAGGCGCTTCGATGTCCAACAAGCCCGGGCACCTCTTCAGAGCCCTGATTGGTGCCGGTCGATGTAATTGAGTGCGGCGACGAGTCCGACCGTCGCAGCGAAGAGGAACACCGGACCGAACAGCCAGAACACCAACGGTATGGCAAAGAAGAAGGCCCGCATCCCGATGGCAACCATCTGGCCAGCCTGATTAAGCCTGGCAGCCACGTTTTCGGGCGACAGGATGGGATGTTCCTCCTGGTCCTTGATCGGCACATTCAGCATAAATAGAACCTGATTGGCCAGGCGAATGGACATGGCATACGCGAAGAAGGCGAACAGAAAATCGGCCAGCAGACACATCACTTTCACAATCCAGAGTCCGGGAGAGTGCGACCCGTAAAGACCAAGGACATGCCAGCTCCGGGTAATGTTTTCCGCCTGACCGGAAAGGGTGAGCGTGCCGATGATGAGCAACGATGCGGTCGACGCCATCATGATGCCGGCCATGATGAAATTACGCAGGGTCTGAACCGCCATTACATCCTTGCCCGGGTTGGCCATGACGTTATTGACCCAGAGCCGGCGAGCCAGTGCGTTCACTGCAATGATTGAATAATGGGGATCGCGTTCGGTGCGGCGCGCCAAAACATAGTAATAGCCTGCAATCATCAAACCACAGAGGACCACCGCGATGAGGTCGCTGCCAAATTCGTTCAGCCAGGAAAAGAGTGTCCAGAAACCAGTCATATTAAGCGCATGCCGTTCGGAAGCGGCACTGTAGAGATTTCACATATCCGGAGTATACCCGGCAGCACATGGCTCCGAAGATATGGACCAATTAACAATTTGAAACACATGGAAGCACTATCGAAATTCCACGATACAACCTGCTGGCTACTATGGAATCGTCATAACACAGGAGAACTCACATGAAAACCAAATTCGCCCTCCCCTTGTTCGTTGCCGCACTGACGACGGCCACGGTTTCGACCACTGCCTCGGCTGACGACGTCTTGAACGTATTGGTCGGTACGGGAGCAGGCATTGCCTTGGGCCATGCCATCGGTGGCCATAACGGTGCCGTGGCGGGTGGCGTGATCGGCGCCATTGCCGGCGTCGCAGCCTCGCAACCACGCGTCGTCTATCAAAGCCAACCGGTATATACCCAGCGCACATATACTTACTATGAGCCTGCGGTCGTCTATCCAGCCACGCGTGTGGTGTATAGCGCTCCCGTGGTGTATCACGATCGTGACTGGCACGAATGGCATCACGATCGTGATTGGCATGATTGGCATCACGATCGCCATGACTACTATGACCATCGTGACGATCGACATGATGATGACCGTCATGGAGACTGGCGGTAGTCTGAAAACCTCACTGCGGGCAGTCGCAAACGCGAGCTGCCCGTGGCGGGGATGCAGGCGATCGATTCAACCGGGCAATACAATCAACTTGGACGTGCGCCGGCTCAAGATAAACAAGTAAACTGATCGACATCCACGGCACAAACGGATTCGGGATGGCCGATCATTGCTCAATGATGTGTTTATCGTGTTCTCCTTCAACGGATTCACCGGGATCGGCGAGATGGATCATTCGCGGTTGAATCCCTTCCTGCAGTGCATCTGGCCAGTTTCATGAACGAGACTCTGCGCATTCTCCTGCTGGAGGACGACCCGATCGATGCATATCTGATCGAACAGGCCCTGCAACGCGTAGCTGGCTCCCCCGAAACCAGGCGTGTGAACAACGAGGCCGCATTCCGGGCAGAACTCGATTCATTCAAGCCATGTCTTGTCCTGTCCAACTATCATCTGGCGGATTTCGACGGCATCAAGGCGCTGGAAATCGCGCGTGCGCACGATCCTGACATTTCCTTCATCTTCGTCGCCAGCACCGTGGGCGAGGAAATGGCGGTGACGATGATCCATTTGGGCGCCGACGATTACATCCTCAAGGATCGCCTGTCGCGGCTTCCGGTTGCCATTCAGCGCTGCATCACCCAGCGGCAACGGAGAAAAGCCTACGCCGAGTCCACGTCCTATGCGGACATGCTCAAGCACATCCTGCTGACTTCGAGCCAGCCATTTGGTCAAGGCTACCTGGACGGGCGGCTCGGATTCCACAACCAGGCCCTGCTGGACCTGGTCGGGTACTCCGAAAGCGAGTTCGCCAGCCTGAACTGGGCCAGAGACCTGATTCCTCGCGAGCGCCTCGAACCAGAAAAAATCATCCTTGATGAACTGAACCGCACCGGCCAGCCCGTTATCTATGAGACTGAGTTCATCCACAAGGGGGGAACCCGCGTCCCGGTCGAGATGCGGATGCATCTGATCCGCAAGCCATCTGGCGAGCCTGACTATTACTATGCATTCATCAACGACATCACCGAGCGGCGGCGTAATCTAGCCACGCTGCAAACCCAGGCCCGTCGTGCCGATACCCTGCTCGCCCTGCCCCGCGCGGCGGAGCGACTGGGTGAAGCCGAGTTCATGCAATACGGCCTTGGTCTGGCCGAAGAGCTCACCGAGAGCCAGATCGCCTTCATCCATTTCGTCAACGAAGACCAGGAGACCATCGAGTTGGTCACCTGGTCCAGTCGCACTCTGGAGCACTATTGCAAGGCTGCCTACGACAGCCATTACCCGGTCAGCGAAGCCGGCATCTGGGCCGATGCCATGCGCATCCAGGAACCCGTCGTGTTCAACGACTACAACTCGGCGCCGTTCAAGCGCGGCCTGCCTGAAGGGCACGCTGCCCTGATTCGCCTGATCAGCGTCCCGGTCATGGAAGGTGGCCTGGTGCGAATGATGATCGGGGTAGGCAACCGGGATACGCCCTATACCGAGATCGACGTGGACACGGTGCAACTCATCGCAAACGAAATCTGGCGCATCGTGCGCCAACGCCGGGCCGAAACGGCGCTACGCGAGAGCGAGGAGAATTACCGGGTCCTGACCGAGCAGGTCCCTGCCATCATCTACCGTGCCGCGCTCACCGAACAAAGCGACAGCACTTACATCAGTTCGGCAATCGGAAAGCTGGGCTATACCGCCGACGAGTGGATCCGGCAACCGAAGCTCTGGTACGAGTCCATCCATCCCGAAGACAGACCGCAGGTTCTGGCGTTGCTCGCAACCACCCAGTCCAGCGGCGTACCGTTCTCGGCCGATTACCGCTTGCGAACCAAAAGCGGCGACTGGCTGGCCATCCACGACGAAGCCCAGCTCATACGCGACAGCCAGGGCCAGGCCATCTACCTGCAAGGGGTGATGCTCGATGTCACCGAGCGCAAGGCGGCCGAAGCCGAGCTGGATCTGCATCGCCACCATATGGAAAGCCTGGTGGAACTGCGCACTGCGGAGCTGGTAACCGCCCGGCGCGAAGCCGAACACCTGGCCAAGGCCAAAAGCGAATTCCTGTCCAACATGAGCCACGAAATCCGGACGCCGCTCAACGCGGTGCTTGGCTTCGCCCAGATCGGCCAGCGCGACAGCCAGGGACGCAAGACCCAGGAAACCTTCAGTCGCATACTCGACTCCGGCCAACTGCTGCTGGGCATCGTCAATGACATCCTCGATTTTTCCAAGATGGATGCCGGCAAGATGGTCGTCGAGCAAGGAACGATGAACCTTCGGGAGGTCATCGACAGCAGCGCCAATCTGGTGCGCGGCCGGGCCGAAGGCAAGGGCCTTGTGTTCCGGATCGATGCCGCCGCCGGTCTCCCGGCCACCTGCCGGGGTGATCGGCTCCGTCTGACCCAGGTACTGGGCAACCTGCTATCCAATGCCATCAAGTTCACCGAACAGGGCAGCGTCACCCTATCGGCGTCTCGCGACGGAAACCTGCTGGTATTCAAGGTCTCCGACACTGGCATCGGGATGAACGCCGAACAGATTTCCAGGCTCTTCACTGCCTTTGAACAGGCCGACAGTTCGACCACCCGCAAATACGGCGGCACCGGGCTCGGACTCGCCATCACCCGCCGACTGCTCGATCTGATGGACGGCACGATCCGGGTCAGCAGCAAGCCTGGCCAGGGCAGCCTGTTTGAAGTCCGGCTGCCTCTGATCGAACCGGAAGGAAGCCTGTCCGATCTGCCGGAGCAGCCGATCGGTTCCAGCCAGCCCGTTCGCGCGGGGGGACGACTGCAAGGCGTCTCCATCCTGGTCGCCGAAGACAACGACGTGAACCGCCTGGTGCTGGAAGACATGCTCAATGGAGAGGGTTGCCGCCTGGAGCAGGTGGAAAATGGTCAACTCGCGGTGGAGCGGGTCCAGCAATACGGCGCCAACGCCTACGACCTGGTGCTCATGGATATCCAGATGCCGGTGATGAATGGCTACGATGCCACCCGTCGACTGCATGAAATCGCCCCGGATCTGCCGGTGATTGGCCTCACCGCACATGCCCTGACCGAAGAGCGCGACAAATGCCTGGCGGCAGGCATGCTCGAACACATCGCCAAGCCAATCGAGCTGGATATCCTGCTGCCGGCAATCGTGCGCCATGTCCGCACTGCGACCGGGCCATCAGCCAATACGAAGGCCAAACCAATCGCACAGGAAAATCGCACGACAGAAACGCCCCGACCTCACCGCACAGCCGGACTGATCGACTGGCCCGCCGTCGAGTCAGCCTATGCGAACAAGGAGGCCTTCCTGGCCCGGCTACTCTCCACCCTGGCCCAAAGCCATGCTGGACAAGCCGAGCGCATCCGCGAACTGGCGCAGAAATCCGAGTATGCACAACTGGCCTTCATCGCCCACAGCATCAAGGGCATTTCCGGAAATATCCTGCCTGCTGAATTACGCGAACTGGCCAAGCTGACCGAGGCCGCCGCCAAACAGCGCCAGGACGAAGCCATTCCCCATGCACGGCAACTGGCAGACGGGATGGAGACACTGCTGGACGAGATCACGGCCTACCTCCGTTTCGCTGACACACCCGAAGCCGGACCCGCCAGCGCCCCCTCC
The DNA here is from genome assembly GCA_031291185.1 of Parasulfuritortus sp. Lineage (GTDB taxonomy): Bacteria > Pseudomonadota > Gammaproteobacteria > Burkholderiales > Thiobacillaceae > Parasulfuritortus. Next base: position 10,862 of record JARLJM010000146.1, read on the forward strand.
CCCACCCAGTGGCAGGAAATCCGTCGCTTTCTCAAGTACCTGAAACCCTTGCTGTCCAGCTACGACACGGCCGCCAGCACGGCAATCCAAAGTGCCTATCCCTTGCTCAGACAGGGATTCGGATCGACCGCCGACACATTGAAGCGACAGATCGAACTGTTCGACTTCGAGGAAGCGCTAACGTCGCTGGAAGTCATCTTTCGCAACCTCCCCCCCGAGGAGCCCACGTCATGACCCTGATGGTCTGGAGCGACAACCTGACCACCGGCATCGATATCGTCGATCAGCAGCACCGCGGCCTGGTCGACCTGATCAACGAAGCCGGCCCCCTCCTCGCCCGCTCCAGTCATGAACACTTGCAGGACATCGGCCCCTTGCTGCAACGCCTGCTCGACTACGCTGCGGTGCATTTCCAGACTGAAGAAGGGCTGATGGCCAGTCATGGCGTACATCCCCGCGTCTTGCAGCACCACCAGCAAACCCATGCCGGATTCGTGCAGAAAGTGCAGGAGATGGTGAGCAGCTTCTCCAGCTGCAAGGGCGTTACCGGAAGCGAGCTGCTTTCCTTCCTGGCCAGCTGGCTGGTCCTGCACATCCTTGGGGAAGACCAGGCCATGGCCCGGCAGTTGCGGGCACGGGAGAATGGCCTGGATGCCGAACGCGCATACGTCGAAGCGGCTGGAGCATTGCTCGACCCGTCACCGTCTGCGCTCAGTCAATCGTTTTCAGAACTCTACGCGACGCTCACCCGGCAGAATCTCGAACTCGACGATAGCCGGCAGAAAATCGAGCAGCACAACCGGCAGCTGGAACAACTGGTTCATGAGCGGACACTGGAACTTGAGCGTTCCCGCGATGCCGCCCAGGCCGCGAACGTGGCCAAGAGCCGTTTCCTGGGCACCATGAGCCACGAATTGCGCACCCCGATGAATGCCATCGTGGGCTACTCCAGCCTGCTGCGCGACGACAATCTGAACACCAGCCAGAAGACCCTGGCCGGCAAGATCGTCGACTCCTCGCTGCACCTGCTCGACATGATCAACAACGTCGTCGAATATGCCCGCCTCGATGCCGGCCAGCCTGACGACCAGACCGGTGAAATCTTCAAGCTGAATACACTGCTCGAAGAAGCCTGCCACGAGGCCTTCGCAAGCGCCCGCGCCAAAGGCTTGGCCGCGACACTGGAGATCGACCCCGCCTTGCCGGCAATGCTGCGCGGAGATCGCCGTCATCTGGCCTTCATCCTGGGGCAATTCGCCTCGAACGCGAGCAAGTTCACCGAACGCGGCCGCATCCGGGTAAGGGCCAACGCATTGGGTCGTGACGAGAAAGATGCCATAAAGCTGCATTTCGACGTCGAAGACACGGGCATCGGCATTGCCCCCGAAGATCAGACCCGCCTGTTTGCAGCGTTCGATCAACTGGATGACCGGCCAAACCGGCGGTACGAGGGAATCGGACTGGGTCTGGCCATGGCGAGACAGCTGGCGCATCTGATGGGCGGCGAAGTAGGCGTCGAGAGTCATCCCGGCACAGGCAGCCGGTTCTGGCTGGAGTTGAGCCTGCCGGAAAGCGTCGCGCACGTTGAATCCGAATCATCCGATCCGAACCCGGCCGCTGTTTCCACACCGCCTACTGCGACAAGAAATCCCAAGGCCCCGATCACGGCAACACTGAAATTGCTGGAAAAACTGCTGGCGAACGACGACACCCGGGCCAGCGAGGTTTTCGCAAAAACCGGCCCGCATCTGCGGCAAACCCTTGGCGACCGGATCGATGTTCTGTCCCAGCAGATCAACGGCTTTGAGTATGATCGGGCCTTGCAATCCCTGCGTGCCCTGATCGCCGATCAGGCCGGGTTTTCGGAGGATAACCAATGAACGAGTCAGCGAACCTGGACGCAGCCAGGGTTGAACAGCCTGCCGGCACAATCCTGATCGTGGATGACCAGCCGGAGAATCTGGCCGTCCTGTCCGCCGTGCTGCAGCCCCATTATCGGGTACGCGCCGCCCGCTCAGGAGAACAGGGACTGCGCGTCGCCCACAGCGCCCCAAAACCGGACCTGGTCCTGCTGGACATCATGATGCCCGAAATGGACGGCTATACGGTCCTGAACAAACTGCGTGGCGACCCGGCCACCCAGGACATACCGGTCATCTTCGTGACAGCCCTCGGCGCCGAGTCGGAAGAACTGCACGGCCTCGAACTAGGCGCCGTCGACTACATCACCAAACCGATCAAGCCGGCCCTGGTGCTCGCCCGTGTGCGTACCCATCTGGAACTGAAAATCGCCCGCGACGCCCTGGCCAGCCAGAACAGCCTGCTGGAAACCAAGGTAACCGAACGTACCCTGGCCCTCAAGCAGGCCATGGATAACCTGGAACTGGCACATGGCAATCTGAAAAAAACCTACTTTGGCACTTTGTTGGCGATCAGCGATTTCGCCGAGCTGCGCGGCGGCAACATCGGCGAACACTCCCGCCGGGTCGCCGAACTGTCCAGGCTGGTCGCTCTGCATCTGGGCATGGACAGCAACGAGGTGCAGGACGTTTTTGTCGCTGCATTGCTGCATGATGTCGGCAAGATCAGTTTCCCGGACGACCTTCTGGCCAAACCGGTCAGCGGCATGAACCGGGACGAACTCGCGATTTACCGCCGCTACCCCGCGCGAGGCGCCGAATCGATTCGCAAGATCGAGGCCCTGGCCGGCATTGCTGACATGATCCGGCACCACCATGAGCGCTACGACGGTAGCGGCTTTCCTGACCAGTTGAGCGGACTGAACATCCCGATGGGCGCACGCATCATCGGCGCTGTCAGCGACTATGTCAGCCTGAAAAACGGTGGCCTGACCGATCAACCCATGTCGGCCAAGGAAAGCTGCCAGTTCCTGCTCGAGGAACAAGGCAGTCGTTACGATCCCATGGTGATTGAAAAGCTGGAGCCCATCCTTGCGTCGGAAGAAAACTTCGAGATCGACGAGATTCCGGTCACGGCACCCCATCTGCACGAGGGCATGGTCCTGACCCGCGACGTACGACACCCGAACGGCTTCGTCCTGCTATCGAAAGATACCGTGATGACCCGGCGCCTGATCGACCAACTGGTCGCTGTCGAGCAGCAATCCAAGGCCCACGTCAAAATATTCGTACAGCGTGAACACAAACCCAGCTAGCGCGGTACCGGGAAAATCCATCGCATGAAAATATGGGTCGATGCCGATGCCTGTCCGGCTGTCATCAAGGACATTCTCTACCGCGCCGCCAATCGCATGCAGATACCGCTGACCCTGATTGCCAACAAGATGCTGCGCGTTCCTCCATCGCCATGGATCCGGGCGCTGCAGGTGCCGTCAGGATTCGATGTCGCCGACCAGCGCATCGTCGAGGAAGCGAATTCCGGCGACCTGGTGATCACCGCCGACATCCCCCTTGCCGCACTGGTTATCGCCAAGGGCGCCCATGTTCTGGACCCCCGGGGTGAGATGCTCGATGCAGGCACAATCCAGGAGCGACTGACCATGCGCAATTTCATGGAAGGCCTGCGCAACAGCGGTGTCGAAACCGGTGGTCCGGCCGCATTTTCAGTC
>JARLJM010000147.1 GCA_031291185.1 Parasulfuritortus sp.
AGCACGGCGGGTACATTGACTTCCGGCAATATCAGCACCACAGCAGGTATCGCCGCTGTTCAGGCCTCACTGAATTCGGCATTGGCAACCCTCCAATCTGATTCGGCAACTCTGGCGGGTAATCTGTCTATCCTGCAAGCACGGCAAAGCTTTATGACCAGCATGGTCAATACCCTGCAGGACGGTGCCAACAACCTGACGGCGGCTGACACCAATGCGGAAGGTGCCAATATGCTGATGCTGCAAACCAGGCAATCGCTGGGTGTCACCTCGTTGAGTCTGGCTTCGCAAGCCGCTCAATCGATCCTGAAGTTGTTCTAATAGGATCGTAGAGTACTGAAGGCAGTTACTGGGGTAAGCCCCAGTAACTGCTAACAGAAGGAGGCTGAAATGGTAACTATTTCCAGTATACAAGGTGTTGATGGCTTGGGCCTTGCGCCGCAGGCTGCTAATGCTGGTCAGCTTCAGCCGCAGCCACAGGTGCCAACAGTGGGTAGTGGCGTTGTCGATAAAGTCAGTATTAGTTCGACAGCGGGTATTCAACTGGGTCGCGATCAATCCATCTCGGGGGGCAAGCTCATTAATCAGGCTGACCAGACTTTGGCTAAGCAGCAGGATACGCTGAGCCATATGAACGAAAAATTGGCTGCGATCATTAAGCAATACCCACCCTATGGTGAACAAGATCCCCAGCGGGTGGCCTATCTGAAGGAATTTAGTGGGCTACGCAAAGAACTTGAATCGCTTCAGGTTCCGCGTGATCCGCAGGCTGAATCGACCCTTCCCAAAACGGTGAACTTTCCGAGTCAGGGTAAAGGCCTGAGTATCCCTAGCCTGGATTGGGCGGCTAGCGATAAACAGGTTGCAAATGCCGCGCAGCACGTCCAGGCAAGTATTTCCCAAGTGGCTGGGCAACGTGCCGATCTTGCACAAAGTGTGCAGTCGGCTTTGGGCGGAAGTGCTTATTCCAATCTAGTGCAAACGTTGAGTTAGCTATTAGGTAAATTTAGTTCGTTATTTTGTCTTCTGATTTTCGAAGTAATTTTAAAAGGCGCCCTGTGGTTAACCCCCTCGGCGCCTTTAGTTTAGATAATGTGATCAGGCTCCGGGCGACGGTGAGTCGGGGTAAGATTGTGGCTGACGATAGGCTGAATTTTAACTAAGGTGAAGTGTGCCGCTCAGATTGACCTTAAGACCCAAGGAAAAATTCTTTCTCAATGGCGTCGTTGTAGTAAATGGCGAGAATCGGGCCGATCTGACCTTGCTCAACGACGCAGCCATCCTGCGCGAGAAGGACATCATGACGGAGGATGCCGCCGATACTGTCTGCAAGCGCATTTATTTCTTGCTGCAGCTGATGTACATCGACCCAGACAGTTCTCCTGATTACCGGGCCAAATTGAGCGAGTTGCTGATGAGTTTCGGCCAGGTTGTACCCGCTACCGTTTCCGATCTGGATCAAATCGGCGCCTATGTTCTGCAGGGCGACATTTATCATGCGATGAAGGTGGCTCGGAAACTTATCTTGATCGAAAAGGAGTTGATGGACAATGTCAGATAATGCGATTGATGCCTATCAAAGCGTCGAAAAGGAAACACTCACCGGGCGTGACTTGGAGGCTTCTGTTCTCAACAAGGCCGCGATTCGCCTGAGGGCCGTTCAGGCACAATGGGATGCGCCGGATCGTAGCGTTCTGCTAGAGGAAGCACTGCGTTATAACCAGCGCATCTGGACTATCCTGCAAGTCGAGCTGACCAATCCCGAAAATCCGCTACCCAAGGAAATCAAGGAAAATCTGCTGACACTTTCAGTGTTCATAGACAAACGGACGTTTGAAACGATGGCCTATCCTTCCTCCGACAAACTGGATGTGCTGATCAACATCAATCACAACATCGCGGCCGGATTGCAGGGGCAATGAATTTAATTTCCATTGGGTGATTCATTTTGAAATGCGTCATTCTGGCCGGCGGCTACGGCACCCGGATCAGCGAGGAATCGCACCTTAAGCCCAAGCCAATGATCGAGGTGGGTGGTCGCCCGATCATCTGGCACATCATGAAGATTTTCTCCAGCCAAGGTATTCACGACTTCGTCGTATGCCTGGGCTACAAGGGCTATGTCATCAAGGAGTATTTCGCCAACTATTTCCTGCACATGTCCGATGTGACCTTTGACATGAAAAACAACCAGATGAAGGTCCATCACCAGCATGCCGAGCCTTGGCAGGTGACTCTGGTTGATACCGGCGAAAATACAATGACCGGAGGCCGCTTGCGTCGGGTCAGTGATTACCTCGACGATGAGAGGTTCTGTTTCACCTATGGGGATGGTGTAGCTGATGTGGACCTGGCCAAGTTGCTTGCGTTTCACAAGGCAGAGGGTCGGCTGGCCACGGTAACGGCAGTGCAACCGCCTGGTCGTTATGGTGCGCTGGAAGTGGAAGCCGGGCGTGTCGCTTCGTTTCAGGAGAAACCGCTGGGCGATGGCGGCTGGATCAATGGGGGCTTCTTTGTGCTGGAGCCGAAGGCGCTTGATTATATTGCCGGTGACCACACTACATGGGAAAACGAACCGCTCAGAATGCTGGCCTCTGAAGGCCAGTTGAGTGCCTATACCCACTACGGTTTTTGGCATGCCATGGATACTGTTCGTGATCGCGCCATGCTCGAAGAAATGTGGCAACAACAAAGGGCGCCGTGGCGCTGCTGGGAATGACCCCGGATTTCTGGCGCGGAAAAAAGGTTCTGGTCACCGGTCATACCGGTTTCAAGGGCGGATGGCTCAGTCTGTGGCTGCAGCGTTGCGGCGCTGTTGTTCAGGGTTATTCCTTGCCAGTGGCAACGCGGCCAGCGCTGTTTCAGGTTGCCCGGGTGGCTCAGGGAGTGGCTCACACGGAAGGCGATATTCGCGATCTGCCTTCGTTGCGGGCCAGCATGGAAAGCGCACAACCCGAAATCGTTTTTCACCTCGCCGCGCAGGCGCTCGTGCGTCAGAGTTATCTCGATCCGATCGACACCATGACCAGCAACGTGCTTGGAACCATGAACGTGCTGGAGACCGTCCGCACTACGCCATCGGTCAAGGCTGTGGTCATGATCACCAGTGACAAGTGCTATGAGAACCGGGAGTGGCTTTGGCCGTATCGGGAAAATGAGGGGTTGGGCGGCCGCGACCCCTATTCTGCGAGCAAGGCTTGCGCAGAGATCGTCACTGCAGCCTGGCGTTCCTCTTTTCTGGCGGACCGGGGCGTCTTGATAGCGACTGCCCGGGCGGGTAACGTCATCGGCGGGGGTGACTGGGCGGCTGATCGCCTCGTTCCGGATGCGCTGCGTAATTGGCAGAGCAACACACCACTCCAGGTCCGTTATCCGCAGGCTGTTCGTCCATGGCAGCATGTTCTGGAACCGCTGTCCGGTTACTTGATGTTGGCTGAGAAACTATATGCCGGAACGGCAGCCGATGCCTGGAACTTTGGCCCGGCGGATGCCGATATGAGGCCAGTGAACCAGTTGCTGGATCGTCTGGCCGGACTTTGGGGTGAAGGTGCGGCATGGCATGCTGACCCGCAGTTACATCCGCATGAGGCCGGCCTGCTCCGGCTGGACAGCAGCAAGGCCAGATCACTGCTCGGCTGGCGCCCGAAATACAGCATCGATCAAGCGCTGGAGCGCGTCGTTGAGTGGCACCGCGCCTGGTTGGCAGGAGAGGATATGCACGATTTCACCCTGTCCCAGATAGAACACTATATGGCGCTGCAGCATGAGTGAGGATATGCGCCGCCAGATTATCCTGGATCAGGTTCGCCAGTATGCGGCCGAGCGGACTGCAACAACCCCCTTTCGTCCCGGGCAGGACCCGGTGCCGGTTTCAGGCAAAGTTCTTGGCCCGGATGAGTTCGTCAACATGGTCGATGCCAGCCTGGATGGCTGGCTGACTACGGGTCGATTCAACGAGATGCTGGAAAAACGGCTGGCAGCCTTCATCGGCTGCAGCCACGTCAGGACGGTCAATTCCGGATCCTCGGCCAACCTGACAGCCTTTGCCGCGCTGACCTCTCCGTTGCTCGGGGAGCGGGCACTCAAGGCCGGTGACGAAGTGATCACCGTGGCGGCGGGCTTCCCGACCACGGTCAACCCCATGCTGCTCTATGGCATGACGCCGGTATTCGTGGATGTCCAACTCGGCACCTACAACATCGACGTCAGCCAACTGGAAGCGGCTGTTTCGCCGAGGACACGGGCAATCATGCTGGCCCATACCCTGGGCAATCCGTTTGATCTCGACGCAGTCATGGCCTTTGCGCGCAAGCATGACCTGTGGGTGGTCGAGGACTGCTGCGATGCGCTGGGCTCGACCTATCGTGGACAGCATGTTGGTACATTCGGCCACATTGGCACGCTGAGTTTCTACCCGGCCCACCATATCACCATGGGCGAGGGCGGTGCGGTATTCACCAGCGACGACACGCTTATCCGTGTCATTGAGTCTATCCGGGACTGGGGACGTGACTGCTGGTGTCCTCCGGGCAAAGACAATACCTGCGGCAAGCGCTTCTGCTGGAAGCTGGGCGATTTGCCTGAAGGTTACGACCACAAATATGTCTATTCCCACGTCGGCTACAACCTGAAGATCAGTGATATGCAGGCGGCTTGCGGATTGGCCCAGATGGACAAGTTGCCCGGCTTCGTAGAGGCTCGGCGGCGCAATTTCGATTTTCTTCGTGAGCGACTGTCGGCACTGGAGAGTTTTCTGGTCCTGCCGACGGCTACGTCGAAAACCCAGCCTTCATGGTTTGGTTTCCCTCTGACCTTGAGAGGGGAGGCAGGTGTCAATCGCGTAGATCTGTTGCGCTATCTGGATCAGAACAGGATTGGCAGCCGTTTGTTGTTCGCTGGTAATCTGACGCGGCAACCTTATTTTGCAACTCAGAACTATCGCTGCGTGGGTGAGTTGCCGAATACCGATCGCGTGATGCGGGATACCTTCTGGGTGGGGATCTATCCTGGTCTGGCCGAAGATCAACTGACATTCATAAGCCGCAAGATCGCTGAGTTCTTCGGGCATGGATGGTAAAGACTTATTGAGGAGACTATAAATGGCCCAAACCATTCCGACGCCGTTATTTGTGCTGGAGATGGCTAACAACCACATGGGTAATATTGAACATGGTCTGAGGATAATTCGCGAGTTTGGCGCCATCGTGAAGGACTTCCCGTTTCACTTTGCGTTCAAATTGCAGTACCGCAATCTGGATACCTTTATCCATCCTGATTACCTCAACCGCAGCGACGTCAAATACATCAAACGTTTCCAGGAAACGCGAATCGGAGACGACGACTTCCGGCGTATGGTAGATGAAATGCGACGTTGGAATTTCGTCCCAATGTGTACTGCCTTTGACGAAGCCTCGGTGGACAAGATCGAGGATCACGGATTTGATATCGTCAAAATAGCCAGTTGCTCTGTGACCGATTGGCCGTTGCTTGAACGGATAGCAAAAGTGGATAAGCCGGTTATTGCGTCAACGGCCGGGGCCAGCCTCGAGGATATCGATCGAGTTGTAAGCTATTTCCTGCACCGTGGCAGGCTCATCAGCCTGATGCATTGCGTGGGCGAATACCCAACACCTCCGGATCGTCTTCAACTGAATCAGCTTGACCTGCTCAAGGAGCGTTACGGCAGGGTGGCGGTGGGATACTCGACGCACGAACCGCCTGATAACTGCGAACCGGTCCAGTTGGCTATTGCCAAAGGTGCAAGAATTTTCGAAAAACATGTTGGCGTACCTACTGAACAGTGGCCGTTGAACAATTATTCAGCTACGCCGCAGCAGGTGGCAAACTGGTTGCGGGCGGCTCAGCGCGCCTACGATATGTGCGGCGTGCCGGATACCATACGGGCTGAGGCAAGCGAAGCTGAAATGGCGAGTCTGCGTTCCCTGCGCCGAGGGGTCTTTGCCAAACGGCAGATCCGGGCAGGCGAGACTGTCACTGATGACGATGTGTTCCTCGCGTTCCCTCCCCAGGAAAATCAGGTCACCGCAAACGACTGGTCGAAGTATGCCAAGTTCGTCGCTATGGGGGATATTCCTGAAAAGGGTGCGCTCACTGAGGCAAATGTCACCTGTAGCGATACGCGTCAGCAAATTTCGGAGATTGTGCAACGGGTCAAGGCTTTGCTGATTGACGGCCATGTCATTGTGCCGGGCAAGGCCGATCTGGAGATTTCCCACCATTATGGTCTGGAGAATTTCGATAAATACGGTCTGGTGTTGATTACCGTAGTGAACCGGGAATACTGCAAGAAACTGATCGTTATGCTCCCCGGACAGACGCACCCGGAGCAATTTCATCTAAAAAAGGAAGAGACCTTTCATATTCTGCATGGCGAGATGCAAATTGCTCTGGATGGCAAGGAAGAAAGCTATCGCCCGGGAGATGTGATCATGGTCGACAGGGGCGTACGCCACATGTTTTACAGCCAGGGTGGCGCAGTGTTCGAGGAAATTTCATCCACCCATTACAAGGATGATTCCTACTACACAGACCCGACGATTCAGGCCAATGCCAATCGCAAGACCCTGCTGACGCACTGGATGCAATGATGGGCAATACTGTTCGGGTCGCTGACTACATCATGTCGCGTATTGCAGCAGAGGGCGTGAAGCATGTTTTCGTCCTGCCTGGAGGTGGGGCGATGTATCTGGTAGATGCGCTGGGGCTCAATCCGGATATGGATTTTGTGCCGAACCATCATGAACAGGCCTGTTCCATTGCGGCTGAGGCCTATGCCAGGGTGAGTGAGAACTTGGGCGTGGCGTTGGTGACCACTGGCCCAGGAGCAACTAATGCGATCACCGGCGTGGTGGGGGCATGGATCGAGTCCGTGCCCATGCTGGTCATCTCAGGCCAGGTCAAGCGAGCTGATCGTCTGGGTGACAGCGGCGTTCGGCAGATGGGCGTACAGGAAGTAGACATCATCTCGATGGTGAAACCGGTGACCAAATATGCGGTGACCCTGGATGATCCGATGCTGGTACGTTACCACCTTGAAAAGGCCTTGGTGTTGGCGCGCGAGGGGCGGCAAGGGCCCGTCTGGTTGGATGTGCCGCTCGATGTCCAGGCAAGCCAAGTGTGTCCCGATGACCTGGTCGGTTACAAGCCGGATGCGCCGACAGTGGACATGTTCCCGAGTAATATCGAAGTTGATCGTATTCTTGATCTTCTGGATCAGGCCAAGCGGCCGCTCATTTTGGCCGGCCATGGTATACGCCTTGCAGGTGCGGCGGCTGATTTCAGGCGGCTGTATGAATGTTTGGACATTCCGGTCGTGACGACTTGGAACGCCATGGACCTGATACCGCATGATCATCCCCTGTGTGTCGGAAAGCCCGGTGTGGTGGCCTTGCGTGCGCCCAATTTTGCGGTGCAGAACTGCGACCTGCTGATTGCTATCGGTTGTCGACTTGATAACGTGGTGACGGCCTATAACACGCGTAACTTTGCGCGCACCGCTAAAAAGGTGGTGGTCGACGTGGATGCACACGAATTGGCCAAACTCGACATGGCGATCGATGTCCCCGTTCTGGCTGATGCGGGCAAGACTATTGAGGCCTTGCTGGCAAAGGCTTCGGAACACCACATACATCGTTCCGAATGGCTCTTACGCTGCCAAGGATGGAAGGCGCGTTACCGGGTGATGGACGGTGAGCCCTTTCCCCTGGTTGGCCCCATTAGCCACTATCACTTTACTGACGTGCTTTCGGACGAAATCGCCGAAGACACCCTCATCGTCACTGGTAGTTCCGGTTTGGGCATAGAAGCGTTCTACACGGTTTTCCGTAACCGGCCTGGACAGCGGGTTTTTCTGACTTCCGGCCTGGGTGCCATGGGCTATGGTCTGCCAGCAGCCATCGGCGCCTGTCTGGCTGCCGGCCGGCCTCGTATGGTTGCTATCGAAAGCGACGGAAGCCTGCAACTCAATATCCAGGAACTCGCCACCCTGAAAGGCCTCAACCTGCCCATTGTGCTGTTCCTGATGAACAATCAGGGTTATGCCTCGATCCGCAATACCCAGCGCAACTATTTCGAGGGGCGTTATGTCGCCACTGGGCCGGAAGGCAATCTGAACCTGCCGGATTTGCAGGAGGTGGCGCGTGCCTATGGCATCCCCTCCATGAGGATCAACGAAGTATCCGAGTTGCAGGAAGGAGTGCGCAGGGCCTTGCGCGAACCCGGTCCCTTCATTTGCGAGGTCATGCTGATGCCGGATGAAATTCTGTGGCCGAAAGTGGCGGCGATTCCGCAGTCCGACGGCAGCATGATTTCCATGCCGCTGGAGGACATGTCGCCGTTACTGCCTCTGGAACGTCTGCAATCGGAAATGCAGACCGAACTCCTGCCCGTTTCGCGGAAGGCGAGGGGGCTGTCGTAATGATGGTGTGTCCGTGTTGTGGTCACGCTGAAGTGACGGCGCACGCCAATCCTGAACCTCATTACGCCTGTCCATGCTGCGGTCATCGCTGGCGGGTTCCTGGAGTCGATAGCCGATCCAGCGATTACGAAAACATGTCCGGCCGCAACCGGTTTCCTGCCAAGCAATTGCAGCGAAAATTCGCGGACCGGGCCGCTAGTGTCCGCCCCCTCCTCAAAGAGCGTTGTCGCATTCTGGAAGTGGGCTGCGCCGAGGGCGAATTCGGCGCATTGATCAAGGGACTCGGCGATGTCGAATATGTCGGACTCGAAATCTCGCGCGATGCTGATCTTGCGGCAACTCGCCTCGACCGTGTGTTGAGGCAGCCGGCGTTGGAATACACGGGATCAGGATTTGATCTGCTGCTCTCATTTCACGTACTGGAGCACATCGCCGACATTGGTGCGGAAGCCCGCAATTGGGGTAGATTGCTCACACCCTCGGGCACGATGGTGATCGAGGTACCGAATGAATCCGGCCACCCTTTGCGAGATTGGGATACCCATCCGGAGCATCTGCATTTCTTTACAGCAGCCTCTCTGTCGGCCTTGCTCGAACGAGCCGAACTAGCCGTTGAAACGCTGTCCAGCGGACATTATGAATCCCCCATCTATACAGATAGCCTACGGGTAACTGCGCGTCATGCCCTGAGCGAGCAGGAGAAAACAGAACGTTTGCTCAGTCGGTTCCAGGAAGCTATAGACGGACCTTTCATAGTCTATGGTATCGGTGGAGATTTCATGAACTGCGTGTTACCCATATTGGATCGGTTACGGGTCGTGGCGCTAGTGGATTCTGCGCCGAACCGAGTCGGCGAACAGGTGACCGCGAAGCATGCGATTCAGGCCCACGATCCGGGGCGTTTCGCCGGTCTCCCCATCCTGATTGCCAGCTTGCGATTCAAGGACGAAATTTCACAACGCCTGCGCATTACCGCAACTTCTCCAGTCAAACTGATCGGGCTGGACGATATTTATGGAATGGAATGAAGCCGTGCCGCCGATTCCCTGTAAATACCTGATCTTCGATCTAGACGGAACACTGATCGATTCTGCTCCAAGTATCCTTTCCTGTTTTTCCAAGGTGCTCAAAGAGACGGGTGTGTCGCCACGAGAGCCGCTTGATGAACGGTTGATCGGGCCGCCTCTTGCCCAGACTCTTCAAAACCTGACAGGTATTCATGATGAAGCAGTCATAGCCGCCATGATCGGTTTGTTCAAGCAATACTATGACACTGAGGGCTATCGCGATTCGTTGCCCTATGCAGGCGTGGCTGAGGCACTCGCCGAATTGAAGGCAACTGGTTATGAACTCGCCCTGGCGACCAACAAGCGTATCTTGCCGACCCGATTGATCCTTGGCCATCTGGGATGGGATGTCATGTTCTCCTCGGTATGGGCGCTGGACAGCTTCGAACCCCGCCTGACCGACAAGACCGCGATGTTGCATGAAATTCTTAACCTGAGTGGTGTGATGCCTGAACTGACGGTCTATATCGGAGACAAGGTTGAGGATGGTTTGGCTGCCCAAGCTAACGCCATGCATTTTGTAGCCGCACGCTGGGGGTACGGTGAATTTGATGGTGCCCCGGAGCATTGGCAGTTGTTGGATTCACCCAGCGGTCTTGTCTCAATATTCGAACCCATGGGGGACTGAATCATCAAGACCCAACGACACCCCGTTATTGCCGAGGATATGGCCGCCATCCACGCCACACGGAAAGACTGGCATCACTTTGCCGGGAAAAAAGTGCTGATCACGGGTGCCTCCGGCTTCCTGGCCGGTTATATGGTGGAGTACTTTGCATGGTTGAATGAACAGGCGCTATGGGCGCCGCTTACCATTTACGCTTTGGGGCGCAACCACGATAGATTGCGCGCTAAATATCCTCATCTTGCCGGCCGGGTGGATTTTGTTCCGATCATCCAGGATGTCTGCACAGCGATGACGGAAATCGGCCAGGTTGATTTCATCGTGCATGCCGCCAGCCCGGCGAGCCCGAAGTATTACCTGCAAGACCCTGTTGGTACGGCCAGGGCCAACACGCTCGGAACGCTGAATGTGCTTGATCTGGCAAAGGCGTCTGGTGCACGTATGCTGTTCCTGAGCAGTGGCACAGTGTATGGACAGGGATCAAGCACCTTACCGATACGCGAGACTGATTTCGGCCCCCTTGACCCGCTCGATCCCCGTGCCTGCTACTCGGAGGGGAAGCGTATGAGTGAGGCTCTGTGCGCGGCCTATTCCCATCAGTACGGGGTGCATACGAGCATCACACGAATTTCCCATACCTATGGACCGGGAGTTTCACTGGACGATGGTCGGGTGTTCGCCGATTTTGTTGCCGACGTCCTGGCGGGCCGGGATATTACCTTGCTGGGTGACGGTATGGACAGTCGTCCGTTCTGCTATGTGGCCGATGCTACAGCTGCCTTTCTGACGGTATTGCTGGAAGGCGAATCGGGTGCCGCCTACAACGTTGGTATGGATCGCGAGATGACCATACTTGAACTGGCTGAACTGCTGGCGAGACTGGCGCCGAGGTCGGATACGCGTGTCATCCTCCCTTCCAGTAATCGTGCCGTTCGTCATAAGGTGCGGTCGAATGGATATTTCGATATATCGAAGATGAATGTGCTTGGTTGGAGGCCTACGACATTGCCCGAAACAGGGTTCGAACGGACCTTACGGTATTATCGCCTCGCCTTGCCTTGAAGCGAGTCGCAATCCATCAGAGGTAACTAATGCCACGCCGGGATGTCGTGCTGTCGGAGCGTCGGCACATTTCAAATAGTTTCAATACCCGTGACGCTTACGATCATCGCCCCACGCTTGAGCGAATGCTTGGCAAGCGCACTAACTTCATTGACATGCTCCTCCTTTACACCAAGGATCAAAATATCCAGGTCAGCATCGTACAAGGTCGCGGGTAGCGAGATTAAAACCTCGGTATTTTCCAGCTTTCCGCCCTGTAATAATACATTGCTGTCTGCTGCCCAGACGATCCTGCGGCTTATATCTGGGTATCCATGGACAATGATATGGCCGCGGCCAGCTACTCCCCATAACCCGATACGGGATGTGTCTGATTGAACGCTTGCCATCCCGACCAGCCGGCAGACAAATTTTGCATCGTCCTCGGTATTGATGACCAATTTCGCACTTTCACTGAGACTGTCCCAGAAGGCTGGAAAGCGTGAGCAATGGGGTATGGCTTCTTTCTGGACCAAGTCCAGCCCTTTGTGTAAATCCGGGTAATAAAGCATGCTGAAATAAAGACGCCCGGCCGTTTTGACCGCACTCTCCCATAGCTTGTCCAACGCATCCGGTGCGAATGGCGTTTTTTCCAGCCAGCGGAATAGATCGTAGTTGCCGAGTATCAGTGTCTTGTAGGCAAATGCACCCCATTCCCAACCTTGTGTACCCTGCATCATGCATGGCTTGCCGATGTAGGCAATGGGTCGACCGGCCATGGGTGGAAGTGTGATCATGGCTTGGGGGAAATTATCTTCAAGCACAGTGGAGGAACCGTCGAGGCTGTCCGAGGGTTTGAGCGTCAAGCGCGCCTCGTCATAAAAGGCCCGCTTGACGGTGTAGCAAAAGATGCCAGCGAACAGGGAGGATGGGTTGTAGCCGGGCAAAAAGACGAGATCCTCGATGCGATCAAGCCGTCGCCACTCCTCCACATCGCATTGGCGGACCCGGAGCAGTGCCTCCGGAGGGTTTCCGCCCATCTCCTTCAAGACGGTTTCTCGATACTTGACTGGGATCCAGCTGAAATTGATGTAGTGATAATCCACGTCCGGTGCACGTGTTATGGAATCCAGGACCCGTTCGATTCCTCCAGGCAGGATCAGATCGTCGTCGCCCAGTAACCAGACAAACTCCCCGCGTGCAAGATCGCATGTGGCGAAAAAGATGTTATTCGTAATGCCAACCGTTTTGGGTTGTTTTCCATAGGTGATGGTTAATTTGGATTGGTTAACCACCTCGGCAGTGTGATCGGTTGACGCGTTGTCGGCGACGACAACTTCAACCCGATCTTCCAGGCCATGAATTTCAGTCGCCAGGTTTTCTAAAAACAGCCTTAGAAGTTCAGCCCGATTCCATGTTGGAATGCAGATCGACAGTATTGGTGAGGACGTTCTCATGGCAAATCAGTTGCTGAATTGGAGTGAAGGGAGGCGAATTGTTCGAGGATTTTTCCGTGTTTGTCCGGATGCAGGAACAGGAAATTGGTTTCTTTGGTGTCTTCGGTAACTCTGTCGCATGGAGCCAGGCTCTTTTCGTAGGCGGTGTAGCAGCGATAGCCGAAGCTACTCAGAAAATCGATAACATCGTTGGGGTGGTAGTCAAATTTGGCGGACCATTTTCTCAACAGTTCGAGAAACAGTATGGGTGAATGTGCGGATAGGATACTTGTTCCGCCACGTAGGACCATAAGCTCAGCACCTTCCACATCGCACTTGATAAAACCCGGTATGTGTTTTTCTCGATCACAGAATGCATCTAGGGTCTCGGTTGCTGCAGATATTCGCGAGACTTCCCCGGGTTGTCCTGCTAATCGAAGCGAAGTGGCGCCGGAGCAGGTCGGCGTATATAGAAAATCCTGCGTGCCGCAAGAGTCACTGATGCCCAGAGGATGAATGGTGATATTCCGAATGTCATTTAATTCCAGATTTCGGGCCAGTGTTCGGCAGGTCGATGGTATTGGTTCAAAAGCATGGATTGATGCCTGTTGGAATGCGCGTGCCATAACGAGGGAATACCAACCGCAATTTGCACCAATATCGAAAATCACGGAATCAGGAGACACAATCTCTAGCAGCAGTGCTAGCTCGGCTTCATCGTAGGTGTTGAAGTTCAGCAAGGTATATGGCACCAGATGCTGGTCCAGGGGGTCGACCACCAGACGAATGCCGCGTGACCGGGAAGTGAATATGACTTCATGGTCAGTAATGTTGATGTTTTCAACATCGCCTTCTCTGAGAAATGCCGAATATTTGAACAGCATCTGATGCATTTCATGCATTTCGTCGATATAGGCTTGTTTTGGCATTTTGCCCGCTTGATAGCGGGTGCGGATGTCTGAGAGGGATTTCATGTTTTGGAGTGGCTTTCGGCGCAGGGATGACCTGATTTATCTAACAGCCTGACTAATGCAGTCGGGGTTAAGCGTAATGATCCTACCATGCCAGTTAAACATGTCTAACAGGGTCTTCTTGATCTGGTCGCCATACACATAGCTGGCGACAAACACAGTTAATTCGGATTTATCCTTAAGCCAGTCGGGCGCGCGGATCGGTTTGCCGTGCAGGGTGCGGCCATGGAGCTGCAGGTTGCTGTCGATGAATGAAATTACATTGCACTCAGGTAGGGAAGTAGTCGCACAAAGTCGTGAAGCCAGTGAGCCAGCTCCCCATACCACGATAGGTTCGGCAGAGACCCGCAGGGCATCGATATCGGCTGCGATACTCGACAGGCGGGCATGCGAAAGTGCGATATAGCGGGTCAGGCTATCGCGGCCTGCTGAATCGGGAACAATGGTTTTTTGTGTGGCGGGATGTTTTTCGTAAAGCGCAAGCAGGTAGTGGTTTGCATAAAAGTCATTCCACAGCGATGTTTTTGCAACGGCTCTGAAACCGTGCGGAAGCAGCAGATTGTCCAGGCTTCTGGCTGTGAAAAAGTTGATATGCTCAAGCGCAAATTCCAGGAAAGGTTCACGGGGGGACTGGTTACCGAAGTTCCCGGCATCGGGTACGGCGATGAATAGAAAACCTTCTTCGGCACAGAGGCTGTCGATTCTGTTGACTGTTTCCCTTAACGCGACCAGATGTTCAAGCACTCCACATAATGTGATCAGGTCGAACTGGTGTCCCGGCAGATAGTTCTCCAGCGCTAGAGGCGTGACGGAAATTCCATAGGTGTCCCTGGCCAATTCACTGGCTGCGGTGGATGGTTCCAGCCCCTGGATATTTGTGAAACCGGCGATCTTGAACCGGTTTAAAAAGTGGCCCATGGAACTGCCGACATCAAGAATGGCCGCTTCTTTCTGCAGGTGAGGATGCGTCGCCAGTACGAATTCAAAGAATGTGCGGTGGGCTTCGGCGAGGCCTGCAGGCAAATCCGCCGCATGCAGATGACGCTCTGAGTCCTCATAGTAAGCACTCTGCTCAAGCTGGGCAGGAATGTTGTCAGCAAAGGTGAAGCCACAGTTTTCGCAAACGACAACATCGTAATGGCTGGCTTCGCCCGAGCCGGGAACTAGAAAGTCTTGCCGGTGCAGTTGACGGATGTGGGTGCCCGAGCAGATTTCGCAGGTTCTCATGAGGCGGTTATGCAGTAAGAAGGGTTCAAGGGCAGGAGGACTAACCAAGGCCTGATGTTCAGGCTGCATAGTACAATCCAAAATCAATATTTTGTTGTACGGCGAGAATGTTGGATTAACCGGGTGAGGAAGGACTCTTGTGAAGCATCTCGATTTTTTTAGGTCGGTAAATGCCCCTTACTACATTTATGGTCTTGATTATCGACAATCCTCAGCCGGTGTCCGTGTTCTTCATTATCTTTGTCATGCCCTGAATGAGTTGGGCGAAGAGGCCTATATCTCGGCCAATGTGACCAGCCCTTATCTACGTACCCCCAGACTGACGAATAAGATTGTCAACCGACATGCCCAATCCGGCAGGATGCCAATTGCGTTGTATCCGGAAGTTGTGCCTGGGAATCCCTTTCAGTCTGCTGTAGTTGCAAGATGGATATTGAACAAGCCTGGCCACATTGGCGGGGAGACGGTATTTGCTCCGGGCGAAATTCTGTTTGCTTATCAAGGGATTTATATCCCGGAAGGCTCGCAGGCACATTTTCTATATATACCTGCTGTGGATGGCAGGATTTTCCACAACCGTGATGGTATGGCGGATGGCAAGAGACAGGGAGCCTGTTTTTATGCGCATAAGTACTTGGTGTTTGGTGGGAAACTGACTGAGCACGCTAAAGATGCGGTTAGCCTTTGTCAGGATATTCCCCGTAGCCACGAGGAAATTGCAGATATCCTCAGACAGTCAGAGGTGCTGTATAGCTATGAGCCCTCGGCAATTGTCACCGAGGCACTACATTGTGGCTGCCCAGTGGTCATCGTTCCATCCCGCTATCTCGAAGAAAACTACGACTATGGCCAGTTGCATGGCCCCGGGGTGGAAGTCGGTTTCGATGCACATGCCCTGGAACGGGCCAAAGCCAGCTTGGCGAACTTCGATACAGTTTCCCAACTCGTATTTGCTGAATCGACCTTGCGTGGGTTTGTTGAAATTACCCAACAAAGGATGGTTGAGCATGCCTGTACCCTGAAGGCCGGTAACGAAACCGGACAGCTGCTTGCTCCCTCGTATCAACCGGACGAATACCAGTCGAAATATGACCTTTGGAGACAACATCACCAGCCGGAGGTTGTGGCTCGAGGACTTATGACCACAGGAACTGGCCAGCAAGAAAAAAACACGGTATTCCAAATAGTCATTCCGTTGCCAGAGAATTCTGCGGCAAGCCTTGAACCTACCCTGGTTTCTATCGCCAGTCAGCTTTACCCATATTGGAGGGTGAACATTGTCTCGTTGGATGCGCCGCCAACGGGGTTTGTCAATACGGAAAACATCGTTTGGGTGACACTGTCCCGGCCAGACTTTATCCATGCCTATAACGAAATCCTAGATGCAGTCGAGTTCGATTGGCTATACGTGCTGGAAGCAGGGGATGTCCTTGCATCTCATGCCTTGTTCTCGTTAGCCACCCAGGCGGTCAAGCATCCTGAGTGGGGGGTCATGTATGGCGACGAAGATAGCCTGGAAGCTAATGGTGTTTATGGCCGGCCACTTTTCCGGTCGGCAGTTCAGATAGATATGCAGCGAGCAGCCCCCTTCTCCTTGTCTGGAGCCGTGGCTGTCCGGCGTGATGTGCTACTTGCCCTCTCTGGCTTCAGGCCGGAATTTTCGGGTGCTGAATACTATGATCTGCTGCTGCGTGCTTTTGAGAAGTTGGGGCAGGGAGGATTCGGCCATATTGCGGATGTGTTGTATCACCGATCTATTCATGGTGGTCATGCCGCCCAGTCCGCAGAAGATGTTATCCAGATTAGGCGTCATGCATTGCAGGAGCATCTGGCTAATTTGGATTTGCCAGCTGACATCGAAGATGGCGTTCTCCCAGGCACCTTTCGCATCCGCTACCGGCATGACGGCGATGCAACGGTATCCATCATCATCCCGACCCTGAATGGCGGTGTATTCCTGCAACGCTGCATCGGCGCCATCGTCGAAAACACCGATTACAAGAACTGGGAAATCATCATTGTCGATCAGGAGAGCGACGATCCGAATACCCTGCAGTATCTTGGTCTGCTGGACCAGATGGAGGGCGAAGTCATCCGGGTCCTGAAGCATCCTCGTACCGAGAATCTGCCGGCCCTGATCAATGCCGGGGCCAGGTTGGCGCGCGGCAAGTTTCTGTTGTTCATGGCCGATGCCACGGCTCCATTACGGCGCGACTGGCTGGACGAGATGCTCGGTTACGGGGTGCAGCCCGGTGTCGGTGTGGTGGGGGCCAAGATGATTGGGCCAGATGCCAATATTTCCTTTGCCGGCTATGTGCTTGGGCTGGAGGGTTTGCCGGCCGGCCTGCATGATCTGCATGCTCCGCCTGACGCATTGGGTTATTTCGGCCGCCTGCAGGTACCGGGCAATCCCTCCGCCGTGTCGGCCACGTGCATGCTTACCGAGAAGGCATTGTTCGAAGAATTGGGCGGCTTCGACGAGAAGGAACTGGCGGGTGGGTACAGCGATGTCGATTATTGCCTGAGGGCTGGCAAGGCCGGTCGCCGGGTGGTGTGGACGCCCCATGCGTTATTGCTTCAGGAACACATGTTCCAACCGCCCAAGACGGCCAAGGTGGAGGATGATGAGGATGAGGCGGAGCCGGGTCAGAAGCGGTTCTGGCGTTTGCCAACTATCGAGGCGCAGGTGATGTTCGATCGCTGGATGGATCGGATTGCCTTCGATCCGGCCTATAACCGCAATCTGAGCCTGGCCTCCGGGGCGTTCGAAATTGAAACCATGCCGGCGCTCACCTGGGACCCGGAGCTACGCCCGGTTCCGCGAATTCTGGCCCACTCCGGCGACCGGGCAGGCTGCGGCGAGTACCGGATCATCGCCCCTCTGCGCGCGCTGATGAATAGCGGCAGGGTCCAGGGCTGGGAGACGGCCGACTATCTGTCCGTTCCAGAACTGGCGCGCATGTCGCCCGATACCGTCGTCTTTCAGCGTCAGGTGAAGTGGAATCAGCTCAAGCTGATGGAGATTTATGTCCGGAACACCAAGGCGTTCCGCGTTTATGAACTGGACGATCTGATGACCAACGTCCAGGTCAGCAACCAGGCGCGGAAGGATTTCCAGCACAAGAACCTGGTCAAGTATTTCAGGCAGGCGCTGGATATGTGTGACCGGTTCGTGGTTTCGACGGATTATCTGGCCGACGAGTATCGCAAGTTCAAGAATGAAATCCGGGTTGCTCCCAACTGTCTCGAACGGGCAAAGTGGGGCGGTTTTACGCCCAAACGCAGGCAGGGTCGCAAGCCGCGTGTGGGCTGGGCTGGGAGCGTCAGCCACGAAGGCGATCTGGCGCTTATCGCCGACGTGGTGAAGACGTTGAGCGATGAAGTCGAATGGGTGTTCATGGCGCTTTGCCCCGAGGGCGTCCGGAAGCTGGTTGAATACCATGCCGGGGTGCCGATCAACGATTATCCGGCCAAGCTGGCCAGCCTGAATCTGGACCTGGCCCTCGCCCCGCTGGAAGACGTGCCGTTCAACCATGCCAAGAGCCATCTGCGGCTTCTGGAGTATGGTGTACTCGGCTACCCGGTGATCTGCACCGACATTACGCCTTATCGTGGCGCGTATCCGGTAACTCGCGTCAAAAACCGTTTCAAGGACTGGGTCGAAGCCATTCGCGAGCACGTTTCGGACATGGACGAACTGGCTCGTCGAGGCGATACCCTGCGCGACTACATCAACGCCAACTGGATGCTGGAAGACAATCTTGATACTTGGCTCAAGGCCTGGCTTCCTTCCTGAACCCCCGACTTATGGAACTGACGATTACCTGGCCGGAACTCCTGATTGCGATCATTCTGGCGACAGTTGTCTATCTGCTGGAGACCCTGTTTCTGTCGCGTCGGCATCGGCGCAAACCTCTGCAAAATATGGACACAGACCTGAAAAACGAGATCCACAGCTTGCGAGTCGAGGTCCATGCTCTCCAGCACCGTGTCGACGAACTTGAGGCGAAAGCCGGACCGGCGACACCGCTCGAAGTGGCAGCCACCCCGTCCACCTACGACTATGCCGTCCAGTATGCCCGCCAGGGCATGATTGCCCCCGAGATCGCAGCCCGTTGCGGCATTTCACAGGATGAAGCGACGTTGATCGTGGCTGTGCATCGCAAGAACCGGGCGGTCTGATCCGCTTTGCCAGCCTGGCTGGGCGAGCGGCTATTCCTTTGATTTGGCTCAAGTTCGTGGTGAATGTGCCGATAACACGGGTAGTCATAACCTGTGCGGAGTCATCGTGGCCTGTGGTCAGTCAGCCAGCAATGCGGGGCGGTCAGTGTGAATATTGGCGCGTTGCCCGACCTCGTCCTGGCCTGGTTCAAGAACCAGGGGCTGGATCTGTTGCAGGCTGGCAAGAACCCGCTGCCCCAGGGGCAGTTCCAGCCGGGCCAGCACTATGAGGGTCAGGTCCTCGACAACCTGCCCAATGGCCGCAATCTGGTTCAGGTCGCCGGCCAGAAGCTGGACATGGCCTTGCCGCAACAGGCCAAACCGGGCGATGTCATCCGCCTGACCTATGTTCAGGGCGGACCGCGGCCAACCTTCGTGCTCAATGTTTCGGCTGCGGCAACGCCTCAGTCGGTCTCCGTCAGCCAGGCCGCGCAGCAGGTCAGTGCGTTGACCCGATATGCTTCGGTGACGGCGGCGACAGCCACCGCCTCTGCCACTGCAAACCAGCAGGTGCAACAGGCCGCTGCTCCGGGCAGCCCTGCCGCCGTGCCATTGGCCCCCATGGCCAAGCCGATCATCACCGATCCCGCTGTCCTGCTTTCCGCCGCCACGCCGGGCAACGTCAGCGTACTGTCTTCAATTGCGACGTCAGCCAGCCCTGTCACGATGATGCTGGACGAGGCGGTGGGGAACGCGCAGGCCAGCGTACCCACCAATGCCAATCTGGCCACGACTCAGAGTGTGGCAGCGGATCAGGCCGCGAATACCCAGGTCCTGCCCATGCGTCTGCAACAGACCATCAAGGAAAGCGGCCTGTTTTATGAGTCCCACCTGGGCAAGTGGGCGAACGGTGACCTCAGTCTGGCAAGCATCCAGCGAGAGCCTCAGGCCGCGCTGGCAAAGACACCGGGTGCCCTGCTTAATGTGCCCGATCTGGATGGCATGCCGGAGAAGGCAGCCAACCTGGCCAGCCGCCAGTTGAACATGCTGGAAGGTGGTCCCTTCGTCTGGCAGGGGCAGGCCTGGCCGGGACAGAACATGGAATGGCAGGTATCCGATCGCGATGGTGGCAGCAATGCGGGCGAGGTCGAGGCCCAGAAATGGCACTCCCAGTTGCGCCTGACCTTGCCCAGGCTGGGCGGGGTGGCAGCCGACCTGGATATCGGTGCGCTTGGCTTGCGAGTCCGCCTGACCGCGCAGACGCCGGAGGCGCTGGCTGAAATGAAGGCCGCCATGCCGGATCTGGCAGAGCGTATGCGCGGTTCGGAATTGAACCTGACCAGCCTGAAGCTGGGGTTGGCCGATGACCGCACCTGAACGACTGGCTCATGCAGTCGCCTTGACCTATGAGTCCGAGGATGGCGCGCCGCGCGTGGTGGCGAAGGGCAGCGGATATCTGGCCGAGGAGATCATCGCCCGTGCCCGTGAAGCCGGGGTGTTCGTGCATGAGTCGCCGGAACTGGTGTCGTTGCTGATGCAGGTCAATCTGGACGACCGGATACCACCGACCCTGTACATCGCCGTGGCAGAATTGCTGGCATGGATTTACCGCTTGGAGCAGGGTATAGCAGGTGAGCCTAGGCAGGGCGATCAGGTGTAACTCCCTCACTTTGCTAACGGTTGGATATTAACGGTGCTATATTTAGTAAATAGGCTGTGTGAAAGTGGGTACGGTCGATGAGGTGTTGGATAGGTATTATGCGTAGTTGTTTTCGGATAATTAGGAGTTGTTGATATGGCCACGTCTAATTCGGTGAGTACTATTTTTACGAATTACGTGCCTGCGGCCAATGCTTACGGAAGTAGCAATAATTCAAATTATGTTGGTAGCTACAATTCCAACTATGATATGGCGACGAGTCTGTTTCAACCTTCGTCTTCACAAAGTGCGCAGCTAGATTCGTATGCCCAAAATGCTCTAGCTAAAGCACTTGATCTTTACACAAACAAAAAATATACGCAGGCCATTGCGGTTTTCAAGCAGGCGATTGGTTATTCCCCTTCTTCATCGACGGCCATCAACGCATATAACTATATGGCCCAGTCGTATTTGCAACTCGGCGACAACAATTCAGCGATCAATACGTACAAGAAATCGCTTGTTGCTGATCCAAGTCAAGATGCGACGCACACCTCGCTGGCTAAAATATATTACTCACAAGGGAACTACAGTTCCGCAGTGAATGAATTCGCCAAAGCCGCCAAGCTGAATCCCTCTTCAGGCAATATCTATTCTCTTGGGCAGGGCTACATGGCAGATGGTCAGTACAACAATGCGATGAAGGAGTTCGCTCAGGTTCGTCGGATGGCGCCGAACCAGTCCTATGGCGATTTTGGCATGGGCCAAGTGTATGCCAAGCAGGGGCAATATTCTGATGCCATAGCTTCCTTCCAGAAAGCGATAAAAATAAACCCGAAGGATTGGAACGCCTACTCAGAGATGGGCTATGCTTTGGCCGATAGTGGACAACTCGCCCAAGCTCAGCAAGTCGTCTCTACGCTTCAACCCAATAACGCCAATTTATCCTCGCAACTGAGCACATATATTTACGGCAAGACCAAGCCACAAATGACAAGTAAGGCTTATTCTATGTTTGGCTCACCGTTGCTTACCGTTATGGGTCCAGGAACCAAGGTGGCGGATCTTGGCAATTACAACATGGTAAATCCGAATGCACAGCAAACCTTTTCGGTGGCATTCCAGTTCAGCAAGCCAATGGATGTGGCATCGGTACAGAATGTCCAAAATTGGACGATTTCTCGTTCAAGTGGCACTAGTTTGAGCCAAGATTATAACTACGGCATGCCTATCCAACCGACTGAGGTATCGTTGCCGTATAACCCAACTTCAGTCGTCTATGACCCAAGCAGCTTTACGGCGACCGTGCTGTTCAGCATCAATCAAAATGCCACTGCGGATGCCACCATTGATCCATCTCATATCCAATTTGGCTTCAATGGCAAGGATATTACAGGCATGACCATGGACCCGAAAGCCAACGAATACACCGGTTTCTCGGGTTTCGCTTAAGCTGTCACTGCCAGTTTTTCCAGCAGTTCCTGTTCGATCCGCAGCCGGTTTTCAGGCTGGATCAGACTTTCTCCCTCGACCACGAACACGTCTTCCGCCCGTTGTCCCAGCGTATTGATTCGCGCGCTTCGGACATTGGCCTTGCGCGCGGTGAGGATGCGAGCCACGTCATAGAGCAGTCCGGGCCGGTCGCCGGCGGTGACCGACAGCAGCCAGGTGTTTTCCAGCAGGCTGGCGTTGAGGCTGGCCTCCGGCTGCAGGGGGAAGGCGCGCAACTGGCGGGACAGGCGTCCGGGCGGTATGTCGACCAGCGGCGCGTGCTGTTTCAGATGGGCCGTCAGCTCGAATTCGATGTAGTTGAGAATGTCGCGGTAGGGCGTGCGGCTGCTCTCGTCCATGACCAGAAAACTGTCCAGCGCATAACCGTCCTGGGTGGTGTGGATGCGGGCCTGCAGCACCGAGTAGCGCATCCCGGCGAAGAAGCCGCAAATACGGGCGAACAGCGCCTTTTCATCCGGGGCGTGAACCAGCACCTCGACCCCTTCACCGATCGGCGCCAGCCGGGCCTTGACGATGATCTCCTCGCGGCCGACCACCGGCAGCAGCCGGCGGGTCTGCCAGGCGATCTCCTGCGCTTCGTGGCTGAGGAAATAGACGTCGTCGAGCTGATTCCAGATCCGGGTTTCGCTGCCCGGCGAGAAGCCATAAAGGCGCAACGTTGCGCGTGCCTCCTCCTTGCGGGCCTCGACCAGGTCGGCGTGTGGGGCCTCGCCTTCCAGTCGGCGCCGGCTGGCCAGGTACAGCTCGCGGGTCAGCTTGTCCTTCCAGGAGTTCCAGATGGTCGGATTGGTGCCGCGGATATCGGACACGGTCAGCAGATACAGCGCAGTCAGGCGGGTCAGGTCGCCGCAGTGATCGGCGAAGGCAGAGATGACGTCGGGATCGGCCAGGTCCTGTTTCTGCGCGGTGCTCGACAGGGACAGGTGTTCGCGGACCAGCCAGGCGACCAGATCGGTGTCCGGGTCCGGCAGGCCATGGCTGCGGCAGAAGCGGCGGGCGTCGACCTCGCCGAGTTTCGAATGGTCGCCGCCCCGGCCCTTGGCGATGTCATGGAACAGCGCGGCCAGATAGAGCAGGTCGGGCCGGCCGAAATCGAGCATGACCCGGTGCGCGAAGGGTAGTTCGTGGGCGAACTCCGGCATCGCCAGGCGGCGTAGATTGCGCAGCACCATCAGCGTGTGCTCGTCGACCGGATGAACGTGATAGAGGTCGTGCTGCATCTGGCCGGTGATGCGGTCGAAGGCTGGCAGGTAGCGGCCCAGGATACCCAGCCGGTGCATCAGGCGCAGGACCAGAGTATGGCCGCGCGGTTCGCGGAACAAGGCCAGGAAGCGGGCCCGGTTGGCCGGATCATTGCGGAACTGGGCATCGATGCGGCTTCGGGCGCGCCACATCGCGCGCAGGGTTTTGGGCGAAAAACCGCTCAGTTCAGGTTGCTGCTGCAGGATGAGAAAGGCATCGAGGATGCTGGCCGGATGCCGTTCGAACAGCATGGGATCGGCAATTTCCAGCCGGTTGCCTCGGGCGATGAAATCCTGATTGCCCGGAATGGTGGCGTTGGCCTCGTTCGGCAGCAGCCGATCATGCACGCAGCCGAGGACGAATTCGTTGATCAGGCTCAGTTCGCGCGCGACCAGGAAGTAGCGCTGCATCAGTTGTTCCGAGGCGCGGTGGCTGTTGCTGGCGCGATAGCCCATGTCGGCCGCCAGTTGTTCCTGGAACTCGAACAACAGGCGGTCTTCGCGACGCTTCGAGGTGAGGTGCAGCCGGATGCGCAGATGCTGGAGGAAACTGAGCCGGGTGTTGATCAGCCGGGCTTCTTCAACGCTCAGAAAACCGGCTTCGGCCAGGCCGGTGAAATCGGTCGGCAGGTCGGCGGCCCGACAGACCCAGCTGGCGGTCTGGACGTCGCGCAGTCCGCCCGGACTTTCTTTCAGATTGGGTTCCAGCAGCAGGGCCCGGTCGGCAAAACGGCCGTGACGGTTACGCTGCTCAAGCGATTTGGCTTCGAAGAACTTGAGCGGATCGAGGTGGGCCGCAAAGCGTTCCCGGTAGCGGAAATAGAGCAGCAGGTCGCCGCCCAGAAAGCGCGATTCGAGCAGATTGGTCTGGATGGTGATGTCGCCGGCCGCCTCGCTCAGGCACTCCGACAAGCGGCGCACGCTGTGGCCGACATGCAGACCGAGGTCCCAGAGCAGCCCGATCAGCGGCTCGATCCGAGCCTCTTCGTGGCTGGGCAAGGTATCGTCGAGCAGGATCAGCAGGTCGATGTCGGAATGGGGATACAGCTCGTCGCGGCCATAGCCGCCTACGGCGACCAGTGCGGCGTTTTCGGGCAGATCGCTGGCCTCCCAGACCTGGTGCAACAAGCGGTCGGCGGCGCGCGACAGGCCTTGCAGCAGTGGTGCAGCGCGGCGTCGGCGCAGGTAGGTATCAACCAGCCGGGTGCGTTCTGCGCCGTGCTGCTGCCGCCACTGGGCGAGGGTGGCGAAGTCCACCATGGCCTCAGGCGCCGGTCACGAAATCAGGCAGCGGCGGCGAGCCGGCCGACAGGGTCAGCACTTCCCAGCCGGTCTCGGTGACCAGTACGGAGTGTTCCCACTGGGCCGACAGGGAATGGTCCTTGGTGACGATGCTCCAGCCGTCGCCCAGCGAGCGGATGTCTTTCCTGCCGGCGTTGATCATCGGTTCGATGGTGAAGATCATCCCGGTCTGCATGACCGGGCCGGTGCCGGCCTTGCCGTAGTGCAGGACCTGCGGCTCCTCGTGGAACTTGCTGCCCACGCCGTGGCCGCAGAACTCGCGCACCACCGAATAGCCGTTGGCCTCGGCGTATTTCTGGATCGCCTGGCCGATGTCGCCGAAGTGGCCGCCGGGACGCACCTGCAGGATGCCCTTCCACATGCATTCGTAAGTGATCTGGTTCAGCCGCCTGGCCTGGATGGAGGCCTCGCCGACCGCGAACATGCGCGAGGTGTCGCCGTGCCAGCCGTCCTTGATGGTGGTGATGTCGAGGTTGACGATGTCGCCTGACTTCAGCTTCTTGTCACCCGGCACGCCGTGACAGACCTGATGGTTGACCGAGGTGCAGATCGATTTCGGATACGGCTTGTGGCCGGGCGGGGCGTAGTTGAGCGGCGCCGGGATGCAGCCCTGCACGTCGACCATATAGTCGTGGCAGAGCTTGTCGAGGTGCTCGGTGGTGACGCCGGGCTGGACGAAGGGCGTGATGTAGTCGAGCACTTCCGAGGCGAGGCGGCAGGCGACCCGCATCTTTTCGATTTCCTCGGCGGTTTTGATGACGATGGACATTGCGTTACGGCCTAATCAAAGGTCGTCCAGATTAGTAAGCTGGACGATTAATGTAAAGTAAACCACTCGGGTTATTGCGTGTTCAGCCGGTCGGCAGCCGCTCGAATGCGGTAAACGTGCCCGCGAACGGGTCCACCCTGATTCCGGTGACTTCAGCGGCGGGCGGTCCCTGCCAGGCCCAGTCGATGAGCGCCTCAACACTCGATGCCTCGCCCTGAACCACGGCTTCGACCTCGCCGCTCTGCAGATTGCGCACCCAGCCGGTCACGCCCAGCCGATCAGCTTCGATGCGCATCGACTCGCGGTAATACACGCCCTGCACGCGACCTGAAATGACCAGGCGGTGGGTGATCATCAAGCCTTGTCGCCCCAGACCGCGTGGACCGGGTCCGACCACGGCGTCTGGCCGGCGTACTTGTCGTCTTCCGGGCGGAACAGGCCGGCCAGGGAGAAGGTGCCCAGGTTGGCGAAGCCGCCGTCGCGCAGGAAATATTCCAGCACCAGCCCGGTCCGTTCGAACGGGTGGGCATCGGCCCAGACCCGGATCACCTTGGGCGGGAAATAGCGGTTGGAGAACACCAGAGCGAACCGGCCGCCGGGCTTCAGCACCCGGCGCACCTCGGCGAAGACCACCTGCGGATGGATCAGGTATTCCACCGAGACCGTGCAGACCACGGCGTCAAAGGCGTTGTCGGCGAAGGGCAGGCGCG
Organism: Parasulfuritortus sp.; assembly: GCA_031291185.1. Taxonomy (GTDB): domain Bacteria; phylum Pseudomonadota; class Gammaproteobacteria; order Burkholderiales; family Thiobacillaceae; genus Parasulfuritortus. The sequence goes on from JARLJM010000147.1 coordinate 26,139, forward strand.
GGTCGGCGTTGAGGTCGTGGACGACCCGTTCACCCAGCGCCGGGTTGGCCGCCAGTTCATCCTGGTTCATGCCCAGTCCAGTGACGCTGGCCGGCCGGGCGAGATCGAGGTGGGACTTCCAGCTGGTCATCAGGTCCAGCACTTTTATGCCCGGCTGCAAGAGCCGGGCATAAAGTTTTTCCACCTGCTGGGTGGCGGTGCGGTCGAGGTGGTCGACCAGCCGCGGCGCCTGATAGAAATCGCCGTCGGGTTCGGTGCCGGTCCGCTCGAAGGCGTCTGCGGTGAAGAAGCCGGTGGGCTGGTCCTGCCAGCGCGCCTGCATGCCCGGTCCGCTACCGGCGATCAGGTTGGGCACGTCCTGGGCCGTGCCACCGCGCTGGCTGCCGGCCTTCCAGGCCTTGAGGATGCGGGCGGTGACGGTCAGCGGACGGGTCGCCAGCGGGTGGTTCAGGTCGACGGTTAATTTATTGCCTTCAATGGCACCTATGCGGAAGGGCGTGATGTCGTCGGAGGTGACGTGGCGAAAGCCAGCGATCAGTCCCTTCGGATAGAAGCGGCCGGCATGCGGTTCGACGGATCGGCCGTTGACCACCCGGTGCTCGAAGCGTTTGTCGTCGATGACGGCACACTGGGCGGTAGCGTAGGGCTCGACCAGCTGGCCGGGCGCAAAGTCCACCCGTTCGCTGTGACCGATCGGCTTGTCGACCACGGCGGCCTCCAGCTCGGGCGGGAAATAATCCCGCCACAGGTTCAGCTGGTTAGCGATGTAGAGATCGGTATGACTGGCGTGTTCGGACTGCCAGTTCAGCGCGAACTCGATGGCGGCGAAATCGCGCCCGGTCGTGCGTTCCAGCGGCTCGCGGCCGGCAGTGCCGCTGGCCGCGGCTTCGTCAAGGGAATAGAACTCGTCGGAGATGTCCATGGTGGATTTATGTTGGATAGGTTCCCCGATTCTGCCTGCCGGGTACTGACCCTACAAGACATGGCGGGAACAGGGGTATTGGGGCGTTGCGGCTGGGCCTGCCCGGCCGGTATGCTGGTGCTGTTCGATAGCCAAGGTGCAGACATGGGTAAAAACCGCCTGGAGGCGTTCAGCGACGGCGTGCTGGCGATCATCATCACGATCATGGTGCTTGAGATGAAAGTCCCTCACGGCGACAGCTTGGAGGCCCTGCAGCCGCTCGTGCCCGTCTTTCTCAGCTATGTCCTGAGCTTCGTCTACATCGGCATCTACTGGAACAACCA
>JARLJM010000148.1 GCA_031291185.1 Parasulfuritortus sp.
CCACCAGGTGGTGCGCTGCGGCAGCATCTCCAGGGCGGCGGAGAAGCTGTTCCTGTCCCAGCCATCCGTCTCATTGCAGATTCAGGCACTGGAGCGGGAACTGGCGGTCGTCCTGTTCGAGCGGCGCGGCCCGCACCTCAAGCTCACCCCCGAGGGCGACGTGCTCTACCACCTGGCCGAACCGCTGGTCGACGGCATCGACAAGCTGCAGGAAAATTTCACCGCGCATTTCGGCAAGCTGGAATCGGGCGAACTGAACATCGGCGCGGGCGAATCGACCATTCTCTACATCCTGCCCGAGCCGGTGCGGCGTTTCGTCGAGGCCTATCCCAAGGTGCAATTGAAAATGCACAATGTCACTGGCCGCGACGGCCTGAAGATGCTCAAGGCCGACGAGATCGACTTCGCCGTCGGCTCCATGCTGGACGTGCCGGAAGACATCGAATACCGCCCGGTGGTCACCTTCGATCCCATGCTCATCACACCCATCGACCATCCGCTAGCCGACAAGATGCGGGCCGGCGAGGAAGTCACGTTGGAAGACGTCAGCCACTATGGCCTGATCCTGCCACCCAGCCATCTATCCACCTGGCGCATCGTCAAATACGTATTCCAGCAAAACAATCTGACCTTCAGCGTAACGCTGGAAGCCGGCGGCTGGGAGGTGATCAAGAAATACGTGGAACTGGGCATGGGCGTGTCGATCGTGACCGACATCTGCCTGACCGGCTCGGAAAAACTGATGCGCATCCCGCTCACCAAGTACTTCCCGCAGCGGGGCTACGGCCTGGTGCTGCGCAAGGGCCGTTTTCTGTCGCCTCAGGCGCGGCGCTTCATCGAGATCATGGAAGAGGTCTACGCCAATAACGAGTCCGGCATCATGCAGGCCCATGCCCGGCCGGGACTGGAAAGCGGCCTGAATGCAACGCCGGTCAAAAAGACACGGGGACGCAAGACGGGCGCGAAATAATCGGCGCGAACTTGCTTAAGGGGATAGCCAGAGAGAAGACATGCACCGAGCGCCGGTGCATCAGTCCCAGAACGGGAAGGCAATGCTTCCCGATAAAAATGCGATCAGTACCGACGACGCTGCTGTTGCGGCGCAGCCGGGCCACGCGTCTCGAGATGCCGGAATGTGATGCGGCCCTTGCTCAAATCATAGGGCGACAGTTCCAGCGAAACCTTGTCGCCGGCAAGGATACGAATATGGTGTTTGCGCATTTTGCCTGCGCTGTAGGCCACGAGATTGTGACCGTTTTCGAGTGTGACGCGATAGCGTGAGTCGGGCAGAACCTCGACCACCACACCGCTCATTTCGAGGAGTTCTTCTTTGGCCATAACACTAGCTCCTGAGTAACCTGTAAAGACCAAACCCGGCTACAGCCGGGCTTGTCCGGTCGGGAGACTGGCCTGAAAAAACCTGCCTCACGAAACAACTGTACTACTTAGTCGGCAGAACGAATATTCGATGCTTGCTGGCCCTTGGGACCGGCAGTGATGTCGAAACTGACTCGCTGGCCTTCTTTCAGGGTCTTGAAACCCTGTTCCTGAATTGCTGAAAAATGGGCGAAGAGATCGCCACCGCCGCCTTCGGGGGTGATGAAACCAAAACCCTTGGAATCGTTAAACCACTTCACTGTACCTGTTGCCATGTCTTGAATATCCTAAAAATCAAAGTAATAAGGGGATAGCCCCTGAGAGGGACGAAGGTCAAGACGGCGGGTTATGAAGGGATGAATACTGCCGAACGGCAGGTACTGAACCAGACAGCAACTACACTACTTGAAAATCGCCAGCCCGGACTGTGCGCCGTATCGCGGGGAATTGCAATCGTTATTTCAACGGCTTGCCTGTCATCGCCCCTACTCTCCCCCGGACAGCAAGGCATGCATGTCCCGCTCCAGCAGCGCGCTATCGCCCAGATTGAGTTCCACGAGACGTTTCAGTTGACCGACACTGTCGCTGTCGATACTGACACAGTGGAAACCGGCATGCATTCCTTGCTGGTGGGAAAGCCGCACATCCATGTCGATGCGGACATCCTCGCTCAGATAAATGCCGAGCCGATAGGTCAGGTCCGGGTCCACAGACCACGCTTCCTCCAGCTTGACCATGCCGCCCTTCAGCGAGAGGTCTTCAACCGTGCAAGGCCAGCTATTCGCCGCATGAACCAGGACAGCACTCGCATCATGTCCGACCCGATGGAATTGACGCTTTTCGTTCATGGCCTTACTCCGACAGTATCAGTGCCCAGATGACCACCACGTTGACCAGCGAGACAAACACGGCGGCGCTGCCGATGTCCTTGGCCCGCTTGGCCAGGTTGTGATCCTCCAGGGAGATGCGATCCACCGTCGCCTCGATGGCGGAGTTGATCAGTTCGACCAGCAGCACCAGCAGCACACTGCCGATCATCAGGGCACGCTCGATGGCGGTGTGACGCAAGAGGATGGCGGCCGGGATCAGCACCGCGGCCAGGATCACTTCCTGGCGAAAGGCGTCTTCATGCTTGAACGCGGCGCGAAACCCCGACATGGAATAGAACAGCGCATTCCAGGCCCGCTTCAGGCCGGTCTTGCCCTTGTGATGATTGATCTCGGGCGGGGTCATTTCCATGCCAGGTCCAGTTCGCGGGCGGCCTTGACGTCGTCCAGCCGCTTGGCCGGCAGGGTATGCGGCGCGCCCTTGACCAGATCGGGCTCGACCTCGGCTTCATCCCGCACCTTGACCATGGCTGCGACGAAGGCATCCAGGGTTTCCCTGCTCTCGGTCTCGGTCGGCTCGATCAACAGGCACTCGGGCACCAGCATAGGGAAATAGGTGGTCGGGGCATGGAAACCGTAATCCAGCAGGCGCTTGGCGAAGTCCATGGCCGACACACCGGTGGAGTCCTTGAGTTTCTTCAGGGTGACGATAAATTCATGGCTGGCCCGCCGTTCCGGGAAGGCCAGATCGAAACCGGCCTTCTTCAGTTCAGCCGCCAGATAATTGGCGTTCAGTGTGGCGTAGTCGGACACCCGGCGCATGCCGTCACGCCCGATCAGCCGGGCGTAGATCCAGGCCCGCAGCAACACGCCCATGTTGCCACCGAAGGCACTCATCCGGCCGATGCTGTGCGGGCAATCGGCCTCTTCGGCCCAGCGGTAGAAGCCCTTGTCCTCGACCACGTAAGGGATCGGCAGGAAGGGGCTGAGCCGCTCCGACACGCCGACCGGACCGGCACCGGGGCCGCCGCCGCCATGCGGCGTGGAGAAGGTCTTGTGCAGATTCATGTGGATCACGTCGAAGCCCATGTCGCCCGGCCGGACCCGGCCCAGGATGGCATTGAGATTGGCGCCGTCGTAATAGGTCAGGCCGCCGGCCTCGTGGACGATCTTCTGGATCTCAACAATGGTCTTCTCGAACACGCCCAGCGTAGACGGATTGGTCAGCATCAGTCCAGCCGTCTTCGGCCCGACCACGGCCTTGAGCGCCTCCAGATCGACGTTGCCGTCGCGGTCGGTGGGAATCTCGCGCACCGTGTAGCCGCACATGGTGGCGGTGGCCGGGTTGGTGCCATGGGCGGCATCCGGCACGATGATCTCGCTGCGTTCGCTATCGTTGCGGGAGTCGTGGTAGGCCCGGATCATGGCCACGCCGGCGAATTCGCCGTGCGCACCAGCCATGGGCGCCATCGACACCGCGGCCATGCCGGTGACTTCCTTCAGCATCTGCTGCAGTTCGAACATGTTGTTCAGAAAACCCTGCCCGGTATCTGCATCGGCCAGCGGGTGGCGGGCCAGGAACTGGGGCAGCATGGCCAGACTGTGACAGGCTCGCGGGTTGTACTTCATGGTGCACGAACCGAGCGGGTAGAAATGGGTATCGATGGAGAAGTTCTTCTGGCTCAGCGACGTGTAATGGCGGACCACGTCCAGCTCGGAGACTTCGGGTAGCCTTGGCGGCTCGACGCGCAGCAGCTCAGCCGGCAGGTCGTCGGCCAGCGGTGCGCTCACGGGGGTCTGGCCCCCGGCCCGGCGGCCCGGGCGGGAATGTTCGTAGATCAGCATGGATTGATTTAAAGCGGTTCGCCTCGCGCTGCCGCCAGGGCTGCGTCGTAATTGGGTTCGTGCTGGATTTCCGGCACCATCTGGGAGTAAACCACCTTGTCGTTCTCATCCAGCACCACCACCGCGCGGGCCAACAGACCGGACAAGGGCGGATCCATGATCATGACCCCGTACTGCTTGTGGAAATCACGACCGCGCATGGTGGACAGGGTAATCACGTTGCTGAGCCCTTCGGCACCGCAGAACCGCGCCTGCGCAAACGGCAGGTCGGCCGAAATGACCAGGACCACGGTATTGGGCAGGGTGGCGGCCTCGGCGTTGAACTTGCGGGTGGATACCTGACAGACCGCCGTGTCGATACTGGGCACGATATTGAGGATCTTGCGCTTGCCGAAGAAGTTGGAAAGCGACACGTCCTTCAGGTCTTTGTCGACCAGCATGAAACTCGGCGCCTTGTCGCCGGCGCGGGGAAAATCGCCGCCGACGGTGATGGGATCGCCGGCCAGGGTTACGGTAGTGGACATTCGCATTCTCCTTTATGACTTGTAGGCACAGGGCGGAGCTTCCCGCCGCCGACTCAAGATACGTTCCAATTGTTGCGCATACTGGTCCATATCGCTACCGGTCTTGGTTTCGGTCGCGCAGAACAGGATGGTGTCAGCCAGTTCGGGGTAATCGCGACCGACCGCATAACCACCCAGAATGCCTTGCGCCCGCAGGGCGCGCAGCACTTCGTCCACGTTGTCTTCGACGCGGATCGCGGCTTCGTGAAAACAGGCGCCGGTGAAGGCCGCCTTCACCTTGGGGATGGCCGTCAATTTATCCAGCAGGACACGGGTATTGGCATGTGAAGCCAGACACACGTTCTTCAATCCTTCCGGCCCCATCAGCGCGGCATGGATCACCGCCGCCGCCATCATCAGGCCCTGGTTGGAGCAGATGTTCGAGGTCGCCTTGGCGCGGCGGATATGCTGCTCGCGCGCCTGCAGGGTGAGCACGTAGCCGCGCTTGCCGTCCTTGTCGACGGTGGCTCCGACGATGCGCCCCGGCATCTGGCGGACCAGTGCCTGCTTGCAGGTCATGAAACCGAAGTACGGCCCGCCGGATGACAGCGGAATGCCGAGCGGCTGGCCGTCGCCGACACAGATGTCGACACCTTTCCCGCCCCAGTTGCCCGGCGCTTTGAGCAGGGCCAGGCTCATCGGATTGACCACCGCGATGGCCAGCATGTTGTGGGCATGGGCCCAGTCGGTCAGGGCATCGACCGGTTCCAGCACGCCGAAGAAGTTGGGCTGCGGGATCACCAGCGCCGCGGCCGGCTGGCCGGCATAGGCCTCGAGCGCCTCGACCAGGGTATGGCCGCATTCGGTGCAATAAGGCAACGTCACCAGTTCGACACCCTGGTTCTTCACCATGGCTTGCGCCACCGCACGATAGCGCGGATGCACGGTGGCCGGCACCAGCACCCGGCGCACGTCGCCCTTGCCGGCCCGGACCGCCATCAGCACCGCCTCGCCCAAGGCCGTCGCGCCGTCGTAGAGCGAGGCGTTGGAGACATCCAGCCCGGTCAGCCGGGTCATCATGGTCTGGTATTCGTAGATCAGTTGCAGCGTGCCCTGGCTGGCCTCGGCCTGATAGGGCGTGTAGGCCGAGTAATACTCGCCCCGGCCGACGATCTGCCAGACCGCGGACGGGATGTGATGCTCATACGCCCCGGCACCGATGAAGTTGAGATAGAAGCCGTCCTGACTCGCGCGTTCCTGGGTCAGCCGGGTGACGGCCATCTCCGACAGCCCCTCGGGAATGCCCGGCAACCCTGCGCAACGCAGCCCGGCCGGAATCTCGTCGAACAGCGCCTCGATATCGGCCGCGCCGATGCTGGCCAGCATTCCGGCGACATCGCTTTCGGTGTGGGGGATGAACGGCATCTCAGTGGGCCTCGCTCTCCACGTGGGCCTCATAGGCGGCGGCATCCATCAGGCCGGCCAGATCGGCGGCATTGGCCGGCTTGATCTTGAACATCCAGCCGCCATAGGGCTCCTTGTTGAGCAGGTCGGGGCTGGATTCCAGATCGGCATTGGCCTCGACCACCTCGCCGGCCACCGGGGCGTAGACATCCGAGGCGGCCTTGACCGACTCGACCACGGCACATTCCTCGCCGGCCTTCAGGGTGCGGCCGACCACCGGGTTCTCGACGAAAACCATGTCGCCGAGCAGTTCCTGGGCATGATCGGTGATGCCGACAGTCACGCTGCCATCGGCTTCAAGACGGGCCCACTCGTGGGACTTGGTGTATTTCAGATCGCTGGGAATGCTCATTTTCTATCTCCTTAAACCAAAGCCTTGCCGTTACGCACGAACGGGTATTTCACCACCCGTGCCTTCAATTTCCTGTCGCGGATTTCCACTTCGACCTCGTCGCCGACGCTGACGCCCACCGGCACCCGGGCCATGGCGATGGCGACATTGAGGGTGGGCGAGAAGGTGCCGCTGGTGACCTCGCCTTCGCCCTGCGCGGTGAACACCTTCTGGTGACTGCGCAGCACACCGCGATCCTGCAGCACCAGCCCGACCAGTTGTCGGGTCACCGGCAGCTTGAGCAAGGCGTCCTTGCCGATGAAGTCGCGTTCGCTCTTCAGGTCCACCGTCCAGGCCAGGCCGGCTTCCAGCGGCGTGATCTTCTCGTCCATGTCCTGGCCGAACAGGTTCATGCCCGCCTCCAGGCGCAGGGTGTCGCGCGCGCCCAGGCCGATCGGCTTGACGCCGGCATCGAGCATGGCCTGCCACATGAACGGCGCGGCCTTGGCCGGCAGCATGATCTCGAAGCCGTCCTCGCCGGTATAGCCGGTGCGGGCCACGAACATGGTGCCGATGACGATGGCCGTGAACGGTTTCATCAACCTGGTCTCGTTCTCGCTGCCGGGCAGGGCCTGCCAGAACTTCTCGGCGGCGTTCGGGCCCTGGATGGCGATCATGGCCAGATCGTGGCAAGGCAGTATCTGCAGGCCGGGCGCGTACTTGTCGCGCTGCGTCTCCATCCAGGCGATGTCCTTGTCGGCACAGCCGGCGTTGACCACGATGCGGAACCAGGTCTCGGTCATGAAATAGATGATCAGGTCGTCCACCACCCCGCCGCCTTCGTGCAGCATGCAGGAATAGAGCGCCTTGCCGGTGGTCTGCAGCTTGTCGACGTTGTTGGCGACTAGTTTGCGCAGAAAGGCGCGGGCGCCCTCGCCCTTGATGTCGACCGGCAGCATGTGCGAGACATCGAACATGCCGGCATCGCGGCGCACGGCGTGGTGCTCTTCAATCTGGGAACCGTAATGGATCGGCATTTCCCAGCCGGAGAAATCGACCAGCTTGGCGTTAGCCTCGCGGTGCTTTTGGTTAAGCGGGGTTTGTTTGAGCATGTTGGATCTCTTCGGCGTAATAGGAACTGCGGACCAGCGGGCCGGCCTTGACCCAGGAGAAGCCCAGCTGGCGGGCGTCCGTCTCGTACTCGGCGAACTCGTCCGGATGAACGTAACGAGCCACCGGCAGGTTTTCGAGCGAGGGCCGCAGATACTGGCCCAACGACAACCGGCTCACCCCGGCGGCGCGCAGGTCGGCCAGCACGGTCAG
>JARLJM010000149.1 GCA_031291185.1 Parasulfuritortus sp.
ATCCACTTGCCGAGGACGCACTGATCGTCCCTTGAGACCACCTCCACCTGCAGGCTTTCCTTGTTGTCGTCAGACAGGCAACTCTCCAGCCGGACTTTCCATTTCATGTGGGCATCGATGGCCGTCTTGAAATTCAGGCCGGCCAGGACGGCGCCTTCGGCAGCCTGGGGCGGCGGCGCCGCACTCGGGCTGGCCGACTCAGGAGGCGGCCGCTTGGCGGAAAACGATCTGACCCAATCAATCAATCCCATCCGGCTTCTCCATCGCAACCTTGTAGATCCCCACTAATCGGGGGATGGTATGAAATTACCGCAGGCAACGGATGACGGTCAAGGAATCGCTATAGATAGTCGGCTGCCCAGGCCACGTAGTGCCTGGCATGGGCGCGCAAGCCGGCGATCTCGTCATCGGTCAGCGGCCGCACCGCCCTGGCTGGCCGGCCGACATAGAGCCAGCCGGACTCCAGTGTCTTGCCTTCCGGCACCAGGCTGCCGGCGCCGAGCAGGACGCGCGGCGGCATGACCACCCGGTCCATGACGATGGCGCCCATGCCGATCAGGCATTCGTCGCCGATCTCGCAACCGTGCAGGATGCAGCTGTGGCCCACGGTCACATAGCTGCCGATGAACAGCGGTGCACCTTCCGGGTCTTCCGGACTGCGATGGCTGACGTGCAGCACCGAGTTGTCCTGGATGTTGCTGGCCTCGCCGATGCGGATGAAATTGACGTCGCCACGGATCACTACGCCCGGCCACACCGAGACCTTGTCGCCCAGCTCCACATCCCCGATGACGGTGGCGGAAGGATGCACGAAAACATCCTTTCCGAGAAAAGGAGATTGTTCTTTGTAGGGTTCGATGGCCATGGCTCTGGAAAAATCGGGAAACGCCCAAAGTATAATCTCCTCGACTCCCATTTCCAGAAACTGCCATGAACCCCTTGCTCGACTTTACCGGCCTGCCCCGCTTCGCCGAGATCAAACCCGAACACGTCACCCCGGCCATCGACCAGTTGCTGGATGAAGGCCGCGCTCAGGTCGCCAAACTCACTGCAGCAGATGAAACGCCGGACTGGGACGGCTTCGTGGTTCCGCTCGAAGATGCCAACGAACGGCTCGGCCGCGCCTGGGGTCAGGTCTCGCATCTGCACTCGGTCATGGATGGTCCGGAACTGCGCGAGGCCTACAACGAAAACCTGCCCAAGATCACCCAGTATTATGCCGAGCTGGGCCAGCACGCCGGCCTGTTCGCCCGATTCAAGGCCCTGCGCGCCCGGCGCGAATTCCTGGACCTGTCTTCTGCCCGCCGCAAGGTGGTGGAAAACGAACTGCGCGACTTCAAGCTGGGTGGCGCCGACCTGCCGCCGGAGCAGAAACCGCGCTTCATGGAAATCCAGGAGGAACTGGCCAAGCAGTCCGCGAAATTCGAGGAGAACCTGCTTGATGCGACCAACGCCTGGAGCAAGTTTATCGACGACGAGGCCGAACTGGCCGGCGTACCGGACGATGCCAAGGAGATGTTCCGAGAGATGGCCGAAGCCGACGGCAAGAGCGGTTTCAAGCTCAACCTGCAGGCGCCGTCCTTCATGCCCATCCTGAGTTTCTGCTCGAACCGGGCGCTGCGCGAGGAGATGTACCGCGCCTACACCACGCGCGCCTCGGAGTTCGGCCCGGAGAAGCTGGACAACACCCGGCTGATCGACCGCATCGTCGAACTGCGCAGCGAGGCCGCCCACATGCTCGGCTTTGCCAACTATGCCGAGCTGTCGCTGGAACCCAAGATGGCGCGCACCCCGCAGGAAGTGCTCGACTTTCTGGAAACCTTGGCCAAGCGGGCCAAGCCCTACGCCGAGCGCGACATGGCAGAGCTGCGCGAGTTCGCCGCCAAGGAACTGGGACTCTCCGAGCTGAAGGCATGGGATGTCGGCTATGCCTCGGAAAAACTGCGCGAGGCCCGCTACGCCTTCTCGGAACAGGAGGTGAAGCAGTATTTCCCCGAGCCGGTGGTGCTGGCCGGCCTGTTCCGCGTCATCGAGACCCTGTATGGCCTGGCGATTCGCGAAGATAGCGCGCCGGTCTGGCACGACACGGTCAAGTTCTTTGCCCTCCACGACAAGGCCGGCCAACGAGTCGGCCAGTTCTACCTCGACCTCTACGCCCGCGACAGCAAACGCGGCGGCGCCTGGATGGACGACGCCATCACCCGGCGGCGCAAGGACGGAACCATCCAGACCCCGGTCGCCTACCTGACCTGCAACTTCACCCGCCCGATCGGCGACAAGCCGGCGGTGTTCACCCACGACGAGGTGATCACCCTGTTCCACGAATTCGGCCACGGCCTGCACCACCTGCTCACCCGCGTGGAAGAACTGGGCGTGTCCGGCATCAACGGCGTCGAGTGGGACGCAGTCGAACTGCCATCGCAGTTCATGGAGAATTTCTGCTGGGAATGGGATGTGCTCAGGCACATGACCGCCCACGTCGACACCGGCGCGCCGCTGCCACGTCCGCTGTTCGACAAGATGCTTGCGGCGAAGAACTTCCAGGCCGGCATGCAGACCGTGCGCCAGATCGAGTTCTCGCTGTTCGACATGCATCTGCACAACGACTTCAATGCCACCACGCAGACCCCGCTTCAATTGCTGAACGCGCTGCGCAAGCGGGTCGCCGTGGTCATCCCGCCCGACTACAACCGCTTCCCGAACAACTTCTCGCACATCTTCGCCGGCGGCTATGCGGCCGGCTACTACAGCTACAAGTGGGCGGAAGTGCTGTCGGCCGATGTCTACGCCCTGTTCGAGGAAAACGGCGTGCTCAACCCCGAAGTGGGCGAACGGTTCTGGAGCGAAATCCTCGGCATGGGCGGCAGCCGCGATGCGATCGACTCGTTCAAAGCCTTCCGCGGCCGCGAACCTACCATCGACGCGCTGCTCAGGCATAATGGCATGGTCTGATTTCGATCGGGAGGTACACCATGAAAAGCATTGCCCTGTTTCTGCTGGCCCTGACCTTCGCCCTGCCTGCGACCGCCGAGCTTTACCGCTGGACCGACAACGCGGGCCATGTCCACTACTCCGACCAGCCGCCACCGCCGAGCGTGAAGCAGATCAAGCGCATCAGTTCGCCGAACGTCGAGAGCGGCGACCCAGCCAAATCCGGCGCTCCGGTCACGCTCTACAGCGGCAATTGCGGCCCCACCTGCGATCAGGCAGCGGATTACCTGCGCCAGCGCGGCGTGCCGTTCACCCTGAAAAACGCGGACAAGGACCCCAAGCTGGCCCAGGAGTTGAAGAAACGTACCGGCGCCATGGAGATTCCGGTCCTGTTCGTCGGCGAATCCATGCAGCGCGGCTACTCGCCCAGCGTGTGGGACAAGATGCTGGAAGTCGCCGGCTACCCGGCACCGGCACCGGCTCAACCCAGTCAGGAGCAAAGCGGCCCCTTGCCAACGGATCAGCCCAAGAACTGACATGGCGATCGACACCCTGGGGCAACTTGCCGAAGCGGTTCGCCACTTCGGTCGGGAACGGGACTGGCACCTCTACCACACGCCCAAGAACCTGACCGCCGCGTTGATCGTTGAAGCGGCGGAACTGCTCGAACCGTTCCAGTGGCTCACCCCCGAGGAAAGCCTGAACCTGTCCGGCGCCAAGAAGGAAGCCGTGCGCCAGGAGATGGCCGACGTGCTGATCTATCTGGTCAGCCTGTCCAACTGCCTCGACATCGACCTGCTCAAGGCGGCCGAAGACAAGCTGGCCATCAATGCCGCCAAATACCCAGTCGCCAAGGCACGGGGCAACGCAGCGAAATACGACGAACTATGAGCTACTACAAACATCACCTGTTTTTCTGTCTGAACCAGCGCGAAGACGGCGCCGCCTGCTGCACCAACCACAACGCCGAGGCCCTGTTCGACCATGCCAAGAAAAAGGCGAAACAACTCGGCCTGCAAGGCAAGGAAGGCCAGTGCCGGATCAACCGCGCCGGCTGCCTCGACCGCTGCGACAAGGGCCCGGTCTGCGTAGTCTACCCGGAGGCGGTCTGGTACACCTTTGTCGATGAAGCCGACATCGATGAGATCGTCGAATCCCATCTCCGCGACGGCAAGGTGGTCGAACGGCTGAAGATCGATTGAAGCGTTACAAACTCCATATCGATACCCCCGACGCCCGGATCGAGACCGTCATCGAGGAACCGGACGGCGATCTGCGCGGACTGGCCCTGGTGGCCCACCCACACCCCCTGCACGGCGGGACGATGGACAATAAGGTCGCGCACACCCTGGCCCGCGCCGCACTGACCAGGGGCCTGGTCGCGGTGCGACCCAACTTCCGCGGTGTGGGCGAAAGCACGGGCGAACACGATCATGGACACGGCGAGACCGACGACCTGCTGGCCGTGGCCGAACACGTCAGTCCATTGTTCGGCCACCTGCCCTGGACCCTGCTCGGCTTCTCCTTCGGCTGCTATGTCCAGCACCGCGTCGCGCAAAAGCTCGACGCCCGGCAACTGATCATGGTCGGACCGGCGGTCTCCATGTACGACTTCGATCCGCCCGCCATCCCGACCACCATCATCCACGGCGAACAGGATGAACTGATCCCGCTCGATGCCGTGCAGGATTACGCCTGCCGCCACAACACGCCATTGCGGACGATCCCGGGCGCCAGTCACTTCTTCCACGGCAAGCTGGTCGAACTGAGGGGAATCGTGGAAGGACTGCTGCAATGAACCTGCCGCTGCGCCTCTCGGGGCTGACCAAGATCTATGGCGGCCACGCCGTGGTGAATGGGGTCGATCTGGCCATCGAGCCCGGAAAATGCCACGGCCTGCTCGGCCCCAACGGCGCCGGCAAAACCACCACCCTGCGCCTGGCCCTGGGCCTGATCGCGGCCGATTCCGGCACCGTGGAACTGGTCGGCCACCCCATGCCGGGCGAAGGCAACACGGCCCGGGCGCGGGTCGGCGTGGTGCCCCAGATCGATAGCCTGGACCCGGATTTTTCGGTGAGGGAAAATCTGCTCGTCTATGGCAGCTATTTCGGCCTGGGCCGGAAGGAAGTCGAGGCGCGGATTCCCGAACTGCTCGATTTCGCCGGTCTTGCCGGCAAGGAACAGGCGCTGGTGCCCACGTTGTCCGGCGGCATGAAACGCCGGCTGACCCTGGCCCGCGCCCTGATCAACGACCCCGACCTGGTGATCCTGGACGAGCCCACCACCGGCCTCGATCCGCAGGCCCGGCATCTGGTCTGGCAGGGCCTGCGCCGGCTGATCGGCAAGGGCAAGACGCTGCTCCTGACCACCCATTTCATGGACGAGGCGGAACGTCTGTGCGACACCATCAGCATCATCGACCAGGGCCGCATCATCGTCGAAGGCTCACCCCGCGACCTGATCCGGCAGCATATCGAACCGCAGGTGGTGGAGGTCTACGGCGACGCCCTGGCTGACTGGCGAGTCTGCGCGCTCGACCTGTGCAAGCGCTGCGAGACGGCCGGCGAGACCCTGTTCTGCTACACCGACAACCCGGAGCCGATCATCGCCGAACTGGATAAGCAGCCGGAACTGCGCTACCTGCACCGGCCGGCCAATCTGGAAGACGTGTTCCTCAAACTGACCGGCCGCGACCTCAGGGACTGAACACGCCATGAACATGAACTGGTTCCCCGTCTGGTATCGCAACTTCCTGGTCTGGAAGAAACTGGCCATCCCGTCCATCCTCGGCAACCTGGCCGACCCGCTGCTTTACATGCTCGGCCTCGGCTTCGGTCTGGGCCAGTTCCTGGGCAAGGTGCAGGGCGTACCCTACCTGCATTTCCTGGCGGCCGGTTCGCTGGCCTACAGCGTGATGAACAGCGCCACCTTCGAGACGCTGTACTCGGCCTTCTCGCGGATGCATGTGCAGAAGACCTGGGACGCCATCCTGAACACGCCGCTGACCCTGACCGATGTGCTGATCGGCGAATGGTTCTGGGCCGCGGCCAAGAGCCTGCTCTCCGGCATCGCCATCCTGGTGGTGATCTGGGTGCTGGGCCTGTATACCGATTTCGCGCTCACCCTCTGGCTGCTGCCGGTGATTCTGCTCACCGGGCTGTGCTTCGCGGGGCTGGGCCTGATGGTGAACTCGGTCGCGCCCAACTACGATTTTTTCATGTATTACTTCACCCTGGCCATCACGCCCATGGTGCTGCTGTCCGGGGTGTTCTATCCCAGCAGCGCCCTGCCCGACTGGCTTGCGCTGTTCGCCGCTGCGCTGCCGCTGACCCATGCCATCGACCTGGCCCGACCGCTGATCCTGGGACAATTGCCTACCTTGCCGCTGCTGCATGCGTCGGTCCTGCTGGCCTATGGCATTGCCGGTTTTGCCGCCGGCCTCGTGCTCACCCGCCGGAGATTGTTGCGCTAGCTGGTCGGGCGGATAAATCCTGCCTATCATCAGGCTTGAGGGCGATGAACAGATGAACCGACTGCTGCTATTCCTGGTGCCGGACAAGCAGGCCACGATGCTGGCCTGGGGACTCTCTGCCGTCGCGTTCCTGCTTGGCGTGCTGGACATGATGTCGCGGGATTTCGATAGCGCGCAGTTTCATCTGAATCTGTCGCTGGGCATCATGGGCTTCCTCTTCGTGCTGAAGTTTCTCACCATGCGCGCCACCTATCAGGTCGCCGAGCATGCCCAGCACCAATTGCGTCGACACATCAAGAAGGTCCGCAACGCGCCGCCTCCCACTGAACTGACCGAAGCGCAGGCCCTGGCCCAGGAGAAAGCGCATATGGCCGAACTGACCAACGAACTCAAGCAGGCCCTGAACAACATCGCGCCGGATTCCCCGGTCCGCCCGAAATACGAAGCCACACTGGAATTGATGCAGCGGATGTCCAGCCGCTGAGGCTTACAGGCTGGCTGCGGTAAAGGTATTGCAGACGCCCGGCTTGCCGCTTTCCATGCCCCGCCTGAACCAGCGCACCCGCTGTTCCGAGGTGCCATGGGTAAAACTGTCCGGCACCACGTAGCCACGTGCTTCCTTCTGCAGGCGGTCGTCGCCGATGGCGGTGGCGGCGGCGATCGCCTGCTCGACGTCACCCGGGTCCAGGAAGTGGTTTCTCTGGTCGGTATTGGCGGCCCAGACACCGGCCAGGCAATCGGCCTGCAATTCCACTTTCACGGACAGTTTGTTGGCCACGGCCTCGCTCACCCGCTGCTTTTCGCGTTCGACCCGCTCGGAAATCCCCAGCAGGTTCTGCACATGATGGCCGACCTCATGGGCGATCACGTAGGCCTCGGCGAATTCGCCCGGCGCGTGGAAGCGATCCTTGAGTTCCTGATAAAAGGCCAGGTCGATATAAACCTTCTGGTCGCCCGGGCAGTAGAACGGTCCCATCGCCGCCTCGCCCGTGCCGCATGCGGTGGGCGTGCTGCCGGTATAGAGCACCAGCTTGGGATCGACGTACTGCTTGCCTTCGCTCTTGAAAATAACCTGCCAGGTGTCCTCGGTCTCGGCCAGCACCTTGCCGACAAAATGCGCCATTTCGTCGTTGGCCGGGGGCGGCGCCGACTGCATCTGGCTGGTTTGCGCCGGCCCGGAAACCGTATTCAGCACCACGCTCGGGTTGATGCCGAAGTACCAGGCCACCAGCGCGATGACCACGGTACCGACACCGATATGCCGGCCGCCGATCGGCAGACCGCCGCCAAAGCCGCCGCCCCGGCGGTCCTCCACATTGCTGCTTTCCCGCTCGTCATCCAGGCGCATCTTGAGACTCCACTCAGTTGGCTTTGTAGTCGATGTGGCCGTCGATCACTGTGTATCGCACCCGCCCCTGCAACTCGTGGCCAAGGAAGGGACTGTTCTTGCCCAGACTGCGCAGCGACTTCTCGCTCACCGTCCAGGTCGCATCCGGTTCGAACAGACACAGGTCGGCGGGCCGGCCCACGGCCAGACGACCGGCGTCCACGCCCAGGATGTCGGCTGGCTTGCTGGTAATCGTGGCCAGTGCATCGGCGAGACCGAGACCTGCCTCGCGCGCCCATTTCAGGGTCAGCGGCAACAGCAGTTCCACGCCGGTGATGCCGGGCTCTGATTCCTGGAAGGGCTTCTCCTTGGCATCGTCGTCGACCGGCGCATGGTCGGAACAGATGGCATCGATCACGCCGTCCTTGATGGCCTGGCGAAGGGCATCCCGGTCCCGCTGGCTGCGGAAGGGCGGCTCGACATGGCAGTTGGAATTGAAGTCGGCCACATCCATCTCGGTCAGATGAACATGGTGAATGGCCACGTCGCAGGTGATGGGCAGGCCATCGGCCTTGGCCTTGCGCACCATGTCCACGCCGGCCCGGCTGGACAGCCGGCAGAAGTGGACCCGCGCCCCGGTCTCGCGCACCAGCAGGATGATGGTCTGCAGGGCCACGGTCTCGGCCGGCACGGGAATGGCCGGCAGACCGAGGCGGGCCGAGACCACGCCATCGTGGACCACGCCATCCTTGCCCAGATAGGCATCCTGCGGCCGCAACCAGACCGGCAGATCGAAGGTCGAGGCATATTCCAGCGCGCGCAGCATGACCTGGGTATTCGCCATCGGCGTATCGGCCTGGCTGAAGGCCACGCAACCGGCCTCGTGCAATTCGCCCATCTCGGTCAGCCGCTCGCCCTTCAGCTTCCAGGTCAGCGCACCGATCGGATAGACACGCGGGCCGGGGCTGTTCTTGGCGCGGAACTTGAGCATCTCGATCAGGCCCGGCTCGTCGAGCGGCGGATCGGTGTCGGGCGGGCAGGCCAGCGAGGTGATGCCGCCGGCCGCGGCCGCATGCATCTCGGACTCCAGCGTGGCCATGTATTCCAGACCCGGTTCGCGCAGGCGCACGGCCAGATCGACCAGGCCCGGCGCCACGACCAGTCCGGTCGCGTCGATCTCGTGGTTGGCATGGAAGTCGGCCGGTGCCTGGCCCATGGCCACGATCCTGCCGGCGGCGACATAGATATCCTGGATCGCGTCCAGCCCGCTGGCGGGATCGATCACCCGGCCATTACGAATCAGTATTTTCATGCCCCGCTCCCCGCCACCATGCTCATCACCGCCATCCGCACCGCAATGCCGAAGGTCACCTGCGGCAGGATCACCGAATGCTTGCCATCGGCCACGTCGGAATCGATCTCAACGCCCCGGTTCATAGGACCGGGGTGCATGACGATGGCATCCGGCTTGGCCAGTTTCATCTTCTCGGGTGTCAGGCCCCAGTGCTTGTAGTATTCGCCGGCCGAAGGCAGCAGGTCACCCTGCATGCGCTCGTTCTGCAGGCGCAACATGATGATCACGTCGACGTCCTTGATCCCGGTTTCCATCGTGTGGTGGACGTGCACGCCCATGCTCTCGACATCGCGCGGCAGCAGGGTCCTGGGCGCCACCACGCGCACCTCGGGACAGCCCAGCGTGGTCAGCGCGTGTATCTGCGAACGGGCGACGCGCGAGTGCAGCACGTCGCCGACGATGGCCACGCGCAGGTTGTGGAAGCCGCCCTTGTAGTGGCGGATGGTGAACATGTCGAGCAGGCCCTGGGTCGGGTGGGCACAGCGGCCGTCGCCGGCATTGACCACCGAGATGTGCGGCGCGACATGGCGGGCGATCAGGTGAGGTGCACCGCTGGAGGCATGGCGCACGACGAACATGTCGGCCTGCATCGCCGACAAGTTGGCCACCGTGTCGAGCAGGGTCTCGCCCTTGTTGGTGGCCGAGGTGGCGATGTTCAGGTTGAACACATCGGCGGAAAGCCGCTTGGCGGCGATCTCGAAGGTGGTCCGGGTGCGGGTGGAGTTCTCGAAGAACAGATTGAACACCGCCTTGCCGCGCAGCAGCGGGACCTTCTTCACCTCGCGGTCGCCGATCGAGACGAAGGACTCGGCGGTATCGAGTATCTGAGTCAGGATGCGGGCCGGCAGACCGTCCAGGGTCAGCAGATGACGGAGCTTGCCGTCCTCGGTCAGTTGCAGGTTGCGGCTCATGCGGCCTCCTGCTTCATCATCAGCCGCAGTCGGCCCCCCTCATCCTGCTCCAGCGAGATATTTTGCCCCGCTTCCATATCCATTTTCACTCCCGTGTAGTCCGGACAGAGCGGCAGTTCCCGTCCGCCCCTGTCCACCAGAACCGCCAGCCGGATACTGGCCGGCCGGCCGTAATCGAACACCAGATTCATCGCCGCCCGTATCGTCCGGCCAGTGTAGAAGACATCGTCGATCAGCAGGATATGGCGGCCTTCCACCTCGAACGGGATACTGGACGGCTTCACTTCGGGATGCAGACCGATCCGGGAGAAATCGTCCCGGTAGAAGGCAATGTCGAGCACACCGCGCGGCAGATCGACGCCCAGCCTTTCGACCAGCGCCTCCATGACCCATACGCCGCCGGTATGGATGCCGAGCAGCGCACATTCCGGTTGCAGCCGCGGGCGTATCCGCTCGGCCAGTTGATCGATCAGTTGGTTGGGATCAGGTAAGTTCATTTTGAAAAGTAGTCCTGCAAAATTTCCTGGGCGGCCAGACTGTCCACCGCCGACTTGTTGTTCCGGACCGAACGGCCCATTTCCCGCAACCGGCTTTCCGCCTCGACCGAGGTCAGACGCTCGTCGACCAGATGGGCAGGCAGTCCGAACCGGCCATGCAACTGGTTGGCGAAGCGGCGACAGCGCTTGGAAAGCTCGTGCTCCTCGCCTTCCAGGCTCATCGGCAGGCCGACCACGAGCTCCACTGGCCGCCACTCGGCAATCAGGTCTTCGATGCGGGCAAAACGCGGGTCGTTGGCCTCTTCGACTATGGTCTCCAGCGGATGCGCCGTCCGGGTCTCCCAGTCGCCCACCGCCACGCCGATCCGCTTCAAGCCGAAATCGAAGGCCAGGACCGAACCTTTCAAGCGTGACCGGCCTCTTCCGAGAGCATCGACGGATCGATCCCCAGCAGATGCATCGCGGCCGCGAACCGGGCCTCCGGCGGCAGGCCGAAGATCACGTCCGGATTGGCCGGCACGGTCAGCCAGGCATTCTGCTTGATCTCGTTTTCCAACTGGCCTGGCCCCCAGCCGGCATAGCCCAGGGCCACGATGATCTGCTCCGGGCCCTGGCCGTGGCCGGTGGCTTCGAGAATATCCTTGGAGGTGGTCAGCCCGACCCGGTCGTTGACCGACAGGGTGGAACTCCAGTTGCCCACCGGTTGATGCAGCACGAAACCCCGTTCGACCTGGACCGGACCGCCGAAATAGGCCGGCTGCCTGCCCAGTTCCTCGCTTTCCATCTTGATGCCGATCTGCTCGAACAACTTGTCGAGCGACATTTCTATCGGCCGGTTCACCACCACGCCGAGCGCGCCCTCTGGA
The DNA here is from genome assembly GCA_031291185.1 of Parasulfuritortus sp. Classification (GTDB taxonomy): domain Bacteria; phylum Pseudomonadota; class Gammaproteobacteria; order Burkholderiales; family Thiobacillaceae; genus Parasulfuritortus. The sequence goes on from JARLJM010000149.1 coordinate 11,359, forward strand.
TTATGGTCACAGATATAGGTCAGCGCCCCGGTGAAATGGGGGTCCACCATGTTGGGCATGGCGATCAGAAAATGGTCGGTGAAATTGGCGTTTTCCATGGCTGCAGATTGTACCTCTCCGGGCCGCGCCGTGACATGCCGGTAGAATGTGCGAATGAACAGTTCACTCGTCTGGTTTCGCCGGGACCTGCGCCTCGACGACCATGCCGCGCTCTACCACGCCCTGAAAGCCGGCGGTCCGGTCCACTGCGCCTTCGTATTCGACACCGACATCCTGGACGGCCTGACCGACAAGGCCGACCGGCGGGCAAGTTTCATCCACGGCCAGGTCGCCCGACTCAAGGCCGAACTGGAAGTCCAGGGCGGCGGCCTGCATGTAGTGCACGGCTCGGCCCGCACGCTGATTCCCGAACTGGCCGAAAAGCTCGACGCCGCCACCGTCCATGCCAGCCGCGATTACGAACCCTCGGCCCGCCAGCGCGACGACCGTGTCGCGGCAACCCTGCAAACCAAGGGCCGCGCGCTGCACCTGCACAAGGATCAGGTCATCTTCGAAACCGACGAGGTGCTCACGCTCGCCGGCCGGCCCTACCATGTATTCACCCCCTACAAACGGGCCTGGCTGGCCAAGCTCGACCCGTTTTATCTGGCACCGTATCCGGTCGAAAGATACTTCGACCGGCTCGCACCGTTTGCCACGGCCGGCATGCCGACTCTGGCCGACCTCGGCTTCCTGCCGGCCGGCCTGAACATCGCTTCGCCGCGCATGCTCTGGCAGGACTTCCAGACCCGCATCGACCGCTACCGCGACGCCCGCGATTTCCCCGCCGTCAAAGGCCCGTCCTGCCTCTCGGTTCATCTGCGCTTCGGCACCCTGTCGATCCGGGAACTGGCCCGATACGCCCATGAGCACGGCGGCGAGGGCGCGCAGACCTGGCTGTCCGAACTGATCTGGCGCGAGTTCTACCAGATGCTTCTCTGGCATCATCCCGAGACCGTCGAGCACGCCTTTCAGAGCAAGTTCGACGCCATCGCCTGGCCCAATCCGCCAGGCCATCTGGAGGCCTGGCGCGAAGCCCGGACCGGCTATCCGATCATCGACGCCGCGATGCGCCAGCTCGACCGGACCGGCTACATGCACAACCGCCTGCGCATGATCACCGCCTCCTTTCTGGTCAAGGATTTGCACGTCGACTGGCGACTGGGCGAACGCTGGTTTGCCACGAAGCTGCTCGACTACGACCAGGCCGCCAATGTCGGCGGCTGGCAGTGGAGCGCCTCGACCGGCACCGACGCGCAACCCTGGTTCCGCATCTTCAATCCGGTCAGCCAGTCGGAAAAATTCGACCCGTCGGGCACGTTCATCCGCCGCTACCTGCCGGAACTGGCCAAAGTACCGGACAAGTACATTCACGCGCCATGGAACATGCCAGCCGAGGTGCAAACAGCCTGCGGCGTGATGGTCGGGCGCGACTACCCGCCGCCCATCGTCGATCACGGCCGCGACCGCGTGCTGACGCTCGAACTATTCAAAGGATGCGCCTGATGCCCACCGTTTCGCTTGCCCCTCATCCGGCCATGCCCTGCCCCGGCATGGCCGGCATCGACGTCCACGTGTCGGTCCAACCTGACGGCGGACTGAGCCTGACCTACACGCTCGCCGGCAGCATCGCCGGTCTGCGGATTCCGGCGCCCGCCCAACCCTGTCGGGCCGATGGACTCTGGCAGCACACCTGTTTCGAGGCTTTCATCATGGCGGAGCACAAATCCGATTACCGCGAATTCAACTTCTCGCCCTCAGGACAATGGGCGGCCTACGCCTTCCGCACCTATCGCGATGGCGCACCTATGGAACTGGCACAGGCGCCAGCCATCCTCTGCCAGACCCGTGAACGCGTGCTGCACCTTGAAACCAGCCTGCCCAGAAGCGCCCTGCCGGACGGCAAGCGCATCCGCCTCGGCCTGACCGCCGTGCTCGAACAATCCGATGGCGCGTTGTGCTATTGGGCGTTACGGCACCCGCCCGGAAAACCCGACTTCCATCATACTGACGGCTTTGCACTGACCCTCGAACTGCCATGAAATTCGGACTCGACCGCCTGCTCGCCGAACCGGAATTGCGTGCCCCGCTTAAGGGCCGCCGCGTCGCGCTGCTGGCCCACCCCGCCTCGGTCACCGCCGACCTGATCCACGCCCTCGACGCCCTGGCCGCGCTGCCCGACATCCAGCTCAGCGCCGCCTTCGGCCCGCAGCACGGCCTGCGCGGCGACAAGCAGGACAACATGATGGAATCGCCCGACTTCGTCGACCCGATCCACGGCATCCCTGTGTTCAGTCTGTACGGCGAAGTGCGCCGCCCGACCGACGCCATGATGACCAGCTTCGACGTCCTGCTGGTCGACCTGCAGGATCTCGGCTGCCGCATCTACACCTTCATCACCACCCTGCGCTACGTGCTCGAAGCCGCCGCGAAACACGGCAAGGCGGTCTGGGTGCTCGACCGGCCCAACCCCGCCGGCCGGCCGGTCGAAGGCCTCACCCTGCGCGACGGTTGGGAAAGCTTCGTCGGCGCCGGCCCCATGCCCATGCGCCACGGCCTGACCGTCGGCGAAATGGGCCTGTGGTTCATCCGTGAATTAAAACTGGATGTGGACTACCGCGTCATCGAAATGCAAGGCTGGCAACCCGAAATCGCGCCCGGCTACGGCTGGCCCCTGGGCGAACGCGACTGGATCAACCCCAGCCCGAACGCGCCCAACCTCAGCATGGCCCGCTGCTACGCCGGCACCGTCATGCTCGAAGGCACCACGCTCTCGGAAGGACGCGGCACCACCCGGCCGCTGGAACTGTTCGGCGCACCGGACATCGACGCCCGCGCCATCATCACAAAAATGTACGCACTCGCCCCGCACTGGCTGCACGGCTGCACCTTGCGCGAATGCTGGTTCGAACCCACCTTCCACAAGCACGCCGGCAAGCTCTGCTCCGGCGTGCAGATCCACCTCGAGACCGGCTACGACCACCACAAATTCAAACCCTGGCGACTGATGGCACTGGCCTTCAAGGCCATCCGGACCTTGCAGCCCGACTACCCGCTCTGGCGCGACTTCCCCTATGAATACGAACGCGACCGGCTGGCCATCAACCTGATCAATGGCAGTCCGCTGTTGCGGGAATGGGTGGACGATGCAGCGGCGGCGCCCGGTGATCTGGATGCATTGACCGAGCCGGACGAGGCTGCTTGGCACGAGAAGTGCGCCGGGTTGTGGGTCTATCGCTAACAACAAGTAGGCAGTGCAATGAAATTACCGAACGCCGATCAAGCCATCGTCGATATCGTAAAGTTGCGCGATTACTGTCTAAACCCGGACCACCCGGAGGGGCGCCACAAGGCTCGCGTTTTCAGAGCTGCTCTCAGCATCGGCCGCGAAGATGCTGAATGGTTGGCTGCTGCCATCTTCGATACTCTGCAAGATGCGGAAATCAACCATGCCGAGCAAACGCCATATGGATGGCGCTATGATGTTGATATGGAATTGAATCATCGTCAGCGGTCTGCCCAGATTAGAACCGGCTGGATCGTGCGGAACGCCGACGGCATTCCGCGAAAGGCAACCTGTTTCGTGAGGTAACCAAATGAAAATCCTAGACACCGTTGCCCTGAAAAGACCGATGCCAGAACTGGGCCTCCCCGCCGGCCTCGTCGGCGTGTTGGTCGAAGAATGGGAGCCAGGTACCTATGAGGTTGAATTCGCTGACCTGAATGGTAAGACTTATGCCAAGATGGCCCTGAACGAAGCGGATTTACTGCCTTTGCACCATTCATTGGAAAAACAGGCCGCGTAATACTGAAATCGAGCTTGGCCGCCCTTACAATAACGCATCGACAGAATGCGAATGTGAAGCTGGCGCAGACAAATCAGAACTCAGGGAAAGCATGGTACCGACTAACAAATTCGAACTTATTGGCCAGGGCCACATAGCCAAATCAAGCGGTTGCCAGTCCGACCAAGATTATCCGCCTTGTCTAAGATAACTATTACGCTGACAGATGTCAGCCACTTATTATGTTGGCCCCACTCTCACCACTCCTAATTATTTGCTGCCATGCACATATCCGAAATCAATTGGGGCGATGACAGCGCCGAGCGCGATCCTTTCCTACTGGAGTACTTTGTTACATCGGACGCATTCCAGCGCCTGCGCGCAAGGACAAAGAGCATAGTCGTCGGACGAAAAGGATCGGGAAAAAGTGCGCTACGCAAGAAACTGGAGCAGACGTTCCAGTCGGAAGCTGATACCCACGTCGTAAACCTGTCTCCGAAGTTCAATTCCATTCGTAACATCCTTAATGATCGCGACATTGCGGATAACTTTGGCCAAGAGATCTTCTTCCAACACACTTGGCTTCGACAGATCCTTCTAGACTGCCTATGCGAGGTCGGACATCACGCCAAAGGAAAATACGCCGCTGACAGTCTCGATTTTGCGCGACGTATCAGCGTTGAACTCAATCGAACTTCTAAAGACCTTGTAGAGAACGTCGCAGATATTTTGTCCCGCCTTAAGGGAAAAGCAGGATCGCTCGGAGAGTTCGGGCTTACTCTAGAGCGTGAATTGCGCAACGTGGCCGATGTAGACTCCCTTGAACATCATCTTGTCAGCGTAGCCAACAGCGGTGCCAAGTTCGTGATTTTGGTGGACGACCTTGATCTCGGCTGGAACAACTCCGCCGTCGCAAATAATCTTCTACTTGGATTGTTGGCTGCGATCAATCATCTCGCCAGTCTCTCAAGAAACCTCTACGTCTGTGTCTTTCTGCGCGAAGACGTTTACTCGATTCTAATCACACAGACCCAACACTCAGACAAATACAGAAACATTGAAAGAATCCGCTGGGAAAAGGACGATCTACTTCGTATCCTAAACGAACGAGTAAATTTCAATCGAGACCGAGCCAACCTGGGGAAACTGGCAAATCCATTTAACACCGTGTTTCCACTCACTATTGGCACCAGCAACACAGACAACTGGCTGCTAGAGCGGACGCTAGGTCGTCCACGTGAATTGATACAGCTTGCACGCTACTACACCGAAAGCGTCGAAGGCGACGATCCAAGCGACGAGGCGCTCAAATTGTCTGAACAAGGCTACTCATCTTGGAAGCTTGATGATCTCTGCACTGAATACTCAAACCAATATCCTGGCCTGATTTCAATCTTTTCGTATTGGAAAACTAACTTCTTCCGCCACAAATACCACCTTAAACGAGCCGAAATCGAAGAAATGCTACTTCGTATAGCTACCGAAGTTGCATTGAATGAGGAATGGTTTAACACCATCGTAAGCACAACAGATATTGATGTGTTTCTGAAAATTCTCTACGAAATTGGTTTCATTGGCGACTACGTACAGGGCGGCGAGGGCGGTAGCAAGACGTTCTATTCATACCTCGATCGCCACGAACCTCGCTTCGAGGAAATTCAAATTCACCCATGCTTTAGACGCGCGGCAAATACAGTCGAGAGAATCCGTACGAAAGCTGGTAACTAACAAGCGTAACGTGCGGCACAATAGGCAAAGCGCATTGAGCCCGGATGTTTGAGGCTGCCTTTAACTCGGTGCATTGCGCTTTGCTTATTGCACCCTACGCCAACCCTTCCCGCACCGTCGGATACCGCAACCGATACCGCAACTCAACCTTGATCCGCTTGTTGGTCAGCCGCCGCGACTCGGACAGAAAGGTCCGCATCGCAGGCGTTACCGCCGCCATGACTTCTTCCTTTGGCAAACGCGGCGGCCGGGCCACGCCGATCTTGTCGGCGACCACATCGAACCAGTCGCCCATCTTCAGTCCGCTGTCGTCGACCGCGTTATAGAGCCGGTTGCGGCCGGCACGGAACAACGCGGCGATAGCCAGCCCGGCCAGGTCGTCGGCATGGATGTGATTGGTGTAGATATCATCTTCCGGGCGCAAGGCCGGCAGCCCCTTGCGCACCCGTTCCTCCGGCATCCGGTCGTTGGCGTAGATGCCCGGCGCGCGCAGGATGGCGAGACCGACGCCGGTGCGCGCCGCCCAGTGGCGCAGCTGCTTTTCGGCATCCTGACGTCGCTGGGCGCGGGCGTTCTTTGGCCGGGCCGGCCAGGTCTCGGGCACCACCGCGCCGGCGCAGTCGCCGTAGACGCCGCTGGTGCTGACGTAAATCAGCGTCCGGGGTAAACTCGCCGCGCTCAAGGCAGCGATGAGGCGGCGGGTGCGCGGGTCGCTCTCGCCCTCGTTCGGCGGCGGCGCGAAGTGGAACACGACGTCGGCCAGACCGGCGATGCGGCGCAGGCTGCGGCGGTCGTCGAGGTCGCCGATGATCGGGATCACCCCGGCGGCGCGCAGTTGGTCGGCACGTTCTGCGGAACGCAGCAGGCCGTAGACGCGGGCCTTGCCGCGCAGTTGGCGGGCGGCACGCAGGCCCACGTCGCCGCAGCCGACAATCAGGATTCGTAACATGTTCAGTCTTCAATAAGGAATTAACGATGTCTCACCAGGTCACCATCCAGCCCAGCGGCCACCAGTTTACCGTGCATGACGGCGAAACCGTGCTGGAGGCCGCGCTGAGGGAAAACCTGGCCCTGCCTTATGGCTGCCGCAACGGCGCCTGCGGGGCCTGCAAGGGCAAGGTGCTGTCGGGCTCGGTGGACCATGGCTCGCATCAGGCCGGCACGCTCCCGGACGAGGACAAGGCCAAGGGCCTGACCTTGTTCTGCACCGCCAAACCGACCAGCGATCTGGTAATCGAGGCCAAGGAGATCGGCGCGGCCAAGGACATCCCGGTCAAGACCCTGCCCTGCCGGGTAGACCGCATGGAAAAGCTGGCCGACGACGTGATGGCCCTCTGGCTCAAGTTGCCCAGCAGCGAGCGTCTGCAATTCCTGCCCGGCCAGTACATCGACTTCCTGCTCAAGGACGGCAAGCACCGCAGCTTCTCGCTGGCCAACGCGCCGGAAGAGGACGAGCTGCTGGAGCTGCATATCCGCCACGTGCCCGGCGGCCTGTTCACCGACCAGGTGTTCGGCAGCATGAAGGCCAAGGACATCCTGCGCATCAAGGGCCCGCTCGGCAGCTTCTTCCTGCGGGAATCGGACAAGCCGATCATCTTCCTGGCCGGCGGCACCGGCTTCGCGCCGATCAAGAGCCTGCTCACCCACCTGTTCCACCACGGCACCGACCGGGAGATGGTCCTGTACTGGGGCGCGAAATCGCTGCCCGACCTGTACATGCCCGGCCTGCCGGGGAAATGGCAGCAGGAGCATGGCAACTTCACCTTCATCCCGGTGCTGTCCGAACCCAGGCCTCAAGACAACTGGCCCGGCCGGACCGGCTTCGTGCATCAGGCGGTGCTGGCGGATTTTGCGGATCTGTCGGGTTACGAGGTCTATGCCTGCGGCGCGCCGCCGATGATCGACGCGGCCAGACGTGATTTCATGGCCAAGGGGCTGCCCGAGGACGCGTTCTACTCGGACGCTTTCGCGTTCCAGTAACCTGGGCATGCCACTCCCGCCCTGACGGGGATGGCGTCTATTTTTCCGCAGCCAGTTTCTTCTCGGCCGCCTGACGCGCCGCGGCGAGTTCGCCGACGTCGCTCCTGACCCGGCTCAGATAGGCCTCCGCGCCCTGACGATCGCCCTCGGCCAGAGCGGCGTGGGCCGCCAGCAGGGCGGACAGGGGAACATGCTCATGCTGCAATGCGCTGTCCGCCAGTGTCCGTGCCTCGGCCATCTGCCCGGCCAGGTAGGCGGCCATGGCGCGGGACAGTTCATCCTCGGCCTTGTCGCTGCGCCGGCGGTGATGCCAGGCCCGCACATCGGCCGGCAGACGCAATGCCAGGCGCACCATGCGCACGCCGAAATAACCGATACCGAACACCATCAGCATCGCCACCGCGGCCAGCATGAAGGACATTTCGAGCCGCCAGGGCGGCAGCACGACGACGACGTAGCCGGCATCGAAACGGGCCAGGAGGGTGATCGCCACCGCCAGCACGAACAGCAGCAGGAACCAGATCACCGGACGCATCAGTGCACGGCTCCAGCCATGGCATGGAGGACACCCAGGCTATCGTTCAGGTTGGCGTTCTGGAGTGCCACCGGCATGGCGGACATCTCCTTCAGGTCCTGCAACATGCCGCGGGTCAGTTCGTCGTTCTGATTGAAATACTGGCTGATCCATTGCCGGCACGCGGCAATGTCCGAACGGAACGTGGCCTCGTCGCGCTGCAGCACTGCCAGCCGGGCCGACAGCAATCTCAGCTTGAGATTCTGGCGCAGAAAATAGGTTTGCGAGGGCTCCAGCAAGGCGAGGTCGGGGTGGTCCAGACGACGGATGCGAACCAGCTGCTTGATCTCGGTCCAGGTCTCGGAACCCAGGCGGCCCATCCAGTCCATGGCGCCCGAACCGCTGCGGGGCTTGGGCAACACCGGCGCTTCCTGGTCGGACTCCAGCTTCAGCTTGTCGACGTTCTGCAGCAGGGCGTCGAGCCGGGCGTTGATGCCGACCACATCGGCCGCCGGCAGCAACTTGAGCCGGGCCGAGTCACGGCTGATTGCCGCGCGCAAACGCTCGAACTGGGGCTTCTTCATCCGGGCCAGACGGGCCGCCGCGGCATCCAGGCCGAGCACGGCCGCGCGGACATTGCCCGCCATCTCCAGTTGCTGGTCGGCCACCAGCAGGGTCTGCTCGACATCCGCCAGAAGACGTTCGTCCTGACCCCGCGCCAGCTCCTGATACATCGCCTCCAGGGCCAGCTGCTGGTTCTGCGCCTCCATGGCCTTGGCCTCAAGCGCAGCGGTGCGGGCCGTCAGATCGTCGACCGTGGTGCGCACTTCCTTGGCGGCGCTGCGCGCTTCCTTGCTGGAACTGTCGAACTCGCCGATGCGTCGGGCCAGCTGCACTTCCAGATCCTGGATCCGCGTCTGCATGTACCAGAAGATGGCGCCGGTGGTGACGAAGGCCAGCACGGACAGGATCAGGGCCAGCGGCAATACCCAGTCCGACTTGCGCGGCACACCGGATGCGGGGGCGGAAGGTGATGTTTCAGTCATGTCGGGCATTGAACCAGTCCAGCAAACCGGAGACAAGACCATCGTCCCCCGATGCCGTGGTCTGAACGGTTTCCACGCCGCGCGTGCGGGCCGCGTCGGCGATGCGCTCGTGCATGGCGAACAGGGGCGTGGCGCGCAACAGCGGCAATCCGGCTTCACCCAGCAGATCGAACAGGTTGGCGAGGATTTCCCGGCTGGTCACGGTCACCGCCTGGATGCCGCCCCGGCGCCAAAGCGCCAGCAACGAAGCGGGGTCCACGTCCGGCTTCACGCGCCGGTAGGCCTCGGCGTAATCGACCGTCGCGCCGCGCTGGCGCAAGGTATCGGCCAGCAATTCCCGGCCGCCTTCGCCGCGCACGATGAGGATGCGTTTGCCCGACACGTCGCGCAGGGCATCCATTCCGAGCAGGCTCTCGCTGTCAGCGCCCTCTTCCGGCACCAGGACGTGGCTGGCTTCATAACTCGCCAGCATGCGCGCGGTGCTCTGGCCGACCGCCGCCAGGGCAAAGCCGCGCGGCCAGTCGCCATGCCGCTCCCGGATGAAGGGCCAGGCCCGCTCGACCGAAGTGGGACTGATGAAAATGATGAGGTCGTAGTCGCGCAGATTGCCAACCACATGGGCTAGCGCGCTGGTGTTTTCGGGGGGGGCGATGACCATGGCGGGGAACAGGACGGCATTGCCGCCCAATGACTCGATGCGCGCAGCCAGACCATCCGCCTGTTCGGCTGGACGGGTGATCAGGATGCCGCGTCCGGCCAGTGGTTTTCCGCTCATTCCGGTCGCTGGATCAACTCGGCCAGCAGGCGGTCGGCACCCTGATCGATCAGGGCCTGGGCGACGCGATCGCCCAGCGCCTCGGGATCGTCCATCGCGCCCTCGGCCTCGGCCCGATACATGCGCACGCCCTCCAGGTCGGCCACGAAACCACGCAGATGCAGCCGCCCGTTCTGCTCCACCGCATAGCCGCCGATAGGCGCCTGGCAGCCGCCTTGCAGCCGCCGGCTCATGGCCCGTTCGGCCCGCACGCATGCCGCCGTGACCGCATCGTTGAGCGGGGCCAGCAGCCTGGCGATCTCCGGCTGACCGGTGCGTATCTCGATGCCCAGTGCGCCCTGACCGACCGCCGGCAGGCTCTCTTCCGGCGTCAGGATGGCCGCGATGCGCTCGGCGAAACCCAATCGCTTCAACCCGGCCGAGGCCAGGATGATGGCGTCGTACTGATCCTCGTCCAGCTTGCGAAGGCGGGTGTTGACGTTACCGCGCAGGGTGTCGACCACCAGATGCGGGAAACGGGCGCACAACTGGGCATGACGGCGCAGGCTGGAAGTGCCGACCTTGGCGCCGTCAGGCAACTCGTTCAGCGACTTGAACCGGTTGGAGACGAAGGCGTCGCGCGGGTCTTCACGTTCCGGGATTGCAGTCAGTTCGAACCCGTCCGGCAAGTCCATCGGCACATCCTTGAGCGAATGCACCGCCAGATGGGCACGGTCGGCCAGCATGGCCTGTTCCAGTTCCTTGACGAACAGGCCCTTGCCGCCGATACGGGACAGGGGCGAATCGAGAATCTGGTCGCCCAGCGTGGTCATGCCCAGCAGTTCGACGGTCAGACCGGGATGCAGGGCGTGCAGGCGGTCGCGGATATGATGGGCCTGCCAGAGGGCAAGCTGGCTTTCTCGGGTGGCGATGATCAGTTTATTGGGCATGGGGTAGACCGGCATTTGTTAGAATCGGGCCAGTATCAAGGAGTGACAGAAAATGAATAAAGTGGTTGCGTTGCTGTTCGCAATACTAGCATGCGCCTGGGTTCCCGCCTGGGCCGAAGATGATGGCGTCCCTCCGGTCAGCGATCTGCAAAAGGACGGCGCCGCCGCCCGCGCCATCAACGGCGTGGTCCTGCTGGCGCTGGTCGCAGAAAACTGCGTGTACTGCGAGCATGTACTCAAAGATTTTTTGGAACCGATGAGCCACAACACGTCCTATCAGGAACGCGTGGTCATGCGCCGCGTACTGGTTACCGGCCTCGACGACGTCCGCGGCTTCGACGGCAAGTCCACAACGCCCGCCGAACTGGCCGAGCAATATGGCACCAACTTTACGCCCACCGTAGTCTTGCTCGACAGTGCAGGACATCGCCTGGTCAAGGCCCTGATCGGCTTTAGCGGCGCGGACTATTACGGCATGTACCTGGATGAGGCCATCGACGCGGCCGTCGCCAAGGTGCGCGGCCAGGCGCCGAAGCAATAGGTCAATGGCATAATTCGCCACCGCATAACGACCCGCCTGCCATGACTGCCGACAAAACCTGGTCCGAACGTTTCTCCGAGCCCGTTTCCGAACTGGTGAAGCGCTATACCGCCTCGGTCTTCTTCGACAACCGACTGGCGCTCCATGACATTAAAGGCTCGCTGGCGCACGCCCGGATGCTGGTCAAGCAGGGCATCATCCCGGCCAGCGATCTGACGGCCATCGAAAAAGGCATGGCCACCATCAAGGCCGAGATCGAATGCGGCGTGTTCGTCTGGAACCTGGATGACGAAGACGTCCACCTCAATATTGAAAAGCGTCTGACCGCCCTGGCCGGCGATGCCGGCAAGCGCCTGCACACCGGCCGTTCGCGCAACGACCAGGTGGCGACCGACATCCGGCTCTGGCTGCGTGACGAAATCGACCGCATCGTCGGCCTGATCGGCGCCTTCCAGACCTCGCTGCTCGACCTGGCCGAACAGCACGCCGCCACGCCCATGCCCGGCTTCACCCATCTACAGGTCGCCCAGCCGGTCACCTTCGGCCATCACCTGATGGCCTACGTCGAGATGAGCCAGCGCGACAAGGAACGCTTCATCGACTGCCGCAAGCGGGTCAATCGGATGCCGCTGGGCGCCGCCGCCCTGGCCGGCACCAGCTACCCCATCGACCGCGAAGCCGTCGCCACCGAACTCGGCTTTGACGGTGTCTGCGAGAACTCGCTCGATGCCGTTTCGGATCGCGACTTCGCCATCGAATTCACTGCGGCCAGTGCCTTGCTGATGACCCATCTGTCGCGCCTGTCGGAAGAACTGATCCTCTGGATGAGCCCGCGCGTCGGATTCATCGACCTGCCCGACCGCTACTGCACCGGCTCGTCGATCATGCCGCAGAAGAAGAACCCGGACGTGCCGGAACTGGTGCGCGGCAAGACCGGCCGGGTCAACGGCCACCTGGTTGCACTGCTCACGCTGATGAAGTCCCAGCCCCTGGCCTACAACAAGGACAACCAGGAAGACAAGGAACCGCTGTTCGACACCGTTGACACCGTGGTCGACACGCTGCGCATCTACGCCGACATGCTGGCCGGACTGGGCGAGAAGGAAAACGGCGTGCGCGTCGAAAACATGCGCGCCGCGCTGTCCCAGGGCTTTGCCACCGCCACCGATCTGGCCGACTATCTGGTCAAGAAGGGCCTGCCCTTCCGCGACGCCCACGGCGCCGTGGCCAAGGCGGTCCGCATCGCCGAGACCACCGGCCGCGACCTGCCGCAACTCTCATTGGATGAACTGCGGGAATTTTCGCCGCTGATCGAAGCGGACGTGTTCGAGGTGCTGACCGTAGAAGGCTCGCTGGCCAGTCGCAACCACATCGGCGGCACAGCGCCCGAGCAGGTACGGGCCGCGATCAAGCGGGCACGCGAGCGGAAATGACGGCACGGTAATGCAGCTGCTTTTGGGCTTTGCCTAATGGCGGATGGACTCCTATGATTGGAAATTGAATCGACGCCCGAGCGCCTGTAGGAGGCCAGCCTGATGACCAAATTATCCGAGCTTTCCTGCAGGCACTTTGAGAAATGTCCTTACAAATCGCTGATTGCACCCCGCTTCAACGGCCCGCTGGCAAAAAGCACCTATGCCTTGATACTGGCCGGAGGGCGCGGCAGTCGGCTGATGCACCTGACCGACTGGCGTGCAAAGCCAGCCGTCCCATTCGCAGGCAAACACCGGATCATCGATTTCCCCCTCAGCAATTGCATCAACTCCGGCGTGCGTCGGATCGGCGTGGCAACCCAGTACATGGCGCATGGGCTGATCCACCACATCCAGCGCGGCTGGAATTTTCTCGACGATCAATTCGATGAATTTGTCGATGTCCTGCCTGCCCTGAACCATGGCCAGGATGGCGGCTATTCCGGCACGGCAAATGCCGTGTTCCAGAACATGGACCTGATCAGGATAAGTGATCCGGAATACGTCCTGATTCTCGGCGGCGACCATATATACAAGATGGACTACAGCATCCTGCTCGCCGATCATTTCGCGAAAGGTGCGGACCTCACCATTGCCTGCACCGCCGTCCCGCTGGAGAACGCCTCCTCCTTTGGCGTCATGGCCGTGGACAGCACATGGCGGATAAGCGATTTTCAGGAAAAACCGGCGCACCCGGCTGCACTGCCCGGCGATCCCGATCACGCCCTGGTGAGCATGGGGATCTACGTCTTCAGCGCCGCCTTCCTGTATGAACAGCTCGCACTCGACAACGATGACCCCGACTCAAACCATGATTTCGGCAGGGACATCATTCCAAAGCTGGTGCAGGGCCGCCGGGCCTTTGCCCATTGTTTTGCCGACAGCTGCGTCAACATGGTGGGCGACGAACCCTATTGGCGGGATGTCGGAACGGTCGACGCCTATTGGGAAGCCAACATGGATCTGGTGCAGGTAACACCAGACCTTAATCTTTACGACGACAACTGGCCGATCCGGACACATCCGGCACAGCTTCCGCCCGCCAAGTTCATCTTCAACGATGACGGATTCCGCGGCCATGCCATGGATTCCATGATTTCGAGCGGCTGCATCATCAGCGGCTCGACCATAGAACGATCACTGCTATCAATGAAGGTATTGGTAAGGGAGCACAGCCTGATCCAGGACTCGGTCATCCTGCCGAACGTCGAGATTGGCCGCCATGTCACGCTGAAGCGTGTCGTGGTGGACAAGCTCTGCATCATTCCCGACGGATTCACCGCCGGCCTCGATCCGGAACTCGATCGACAGCGCTTTCATGTCACCGAGCGTGGCATCACCCTGATTACGCCGGAAATGCTCGGGCAGAGCGTGCACCAGGCACGGTGAAAAACCGCATGGGTTCAGCAATGGACAGATCCGTCACGCCGCTTCCGCTACCAAGGCGGCCCGACTCACCCGATCCAGATAGAGCGCCACCAACCCGCCGACCAGCCCCAGGCTGACAATGCCGGCCAGCCAGAAACCCGGCGCACCGCGCGCCGGGCCGAGCCGGTCGGTCAAGCCGAGCAATACGCCACCGCCCAGGCCGATGCCCCACAGACAGGTGGTGTAGATCAGCATCGGGATCGCGGAGCGCTTGTAGCCACGCAGCGCGTTGACCGCCACCGCCTGGAGCGCGTCGGCGAGATGGTAATAGCCGACCAGGACGATCAATGGCACCGCCATGGCCTGTACCCGGCTGTCGGTGGTGTAGAGCGCTGCAATCCACCCCGCACCACTCCATAAGACCAGACTGACGATGACCCCGAATGTCATGCCGAGGCCGATGCCGCGCCAGCAGATTTGCCGAGCGCGGTTCGGCTGACCGGCACCGAGGGCCTGGCCGGCGAGTATTGCCGCGGCGTTGCCGATGGAGAGGGGCAGGATGAAGGCGAAGACCGCGAGGCTGGCCGCAATCTGATGTGCGGCGGAAGCGACGGGACCGAGCCGCGCGATGAACAGCGCCATGAAGGTGAAGGCCGTGACGTCGGCGATGAAGGTCAGGGCGATGGGCACACCCAGCTTCAGGAACGCGGTGATGGCGACTCGGTCGGGCGGTGCGATCGGCGCGCGCAACTGGAACGGCGCATAACGCGGATTATTGAGGCACCAGCCCCAGGCCGCCAGGGCAATCAGCCAGCTGTCGATCGAGGTCGCGACCGCGCAGCCCGATGCGCCCAATGCAGGAACATCGAACAGACCGTACATGAACACGGCGTTCAAGGGCAATTTCAGGACCAGGGCGGCGAGGTTGAACACCATCACCGAACGCGGACGGCCGATGCCGGTGAACAGACCGAAGTAGATGCGGAACGCAATGACCGCCGGCACACCCCAGACCGATGCGTCGAGATAGGCGCGTACCTTGGTTTCGACCGCAGGCTGCAGATCGGATATGGCGAGAAAAGGTTCGGGATTGTGGAGCAGCAGCACGACGATGGCGCCAAGCACCAGTGATACCCAGATGCTCTGGTGGATTTCACGGCCGACCTCCGCATGCCGCCCGGCGCCGTGGATGTGCGCGACCAAGGACGGCAGTGCGAGCAGCACACCCATCAGCGACATGAGTATCGTCACCTGGATCGAACTGGCGATGCCGACCGCGGCGAGATCGATGACGGACAGCCGACCGGCCATGACGGTGTCGATGACGCCGTTGGCCATCATGGCGATCTGTGCGACGTAGACCGGCCAGGCGAGCCGGATCAACTCGCCGGTAGGCGATAACGTCTTCATGTCAGGAAGCTTGATTGCGAGCGCGTCCGGCGGGCGTCGCCGAACGATGCGCATCAGGCCAGGCTGACCTTCTCGCCCGACTGCTGCGACGCCATCCGCTCCAGCGCGGCAAACAGTTCATCGCCACTGCGCGTATCGCGCCACTCGCCATCCTGCCAGTGGAAATGGAATCCGCCGCTCTTCGCCGCCACCCAGATTTCCCGCATCGGCGTCTGCCTGTTCACGATGATTTTCGAGCCGTCGTCGAACTCCATTTCCAGGATGCCGCCGGCAGCCAGTTCGTAATCGATGTCGGCCGCTTCAAGCGCATGATCCAGTCGCTTGAAAAAAGCATCGGCCTGCTGAGCGTATTCGCTCTCGGTCATGGTCAACCTCTCACGTGATAGACTTGATTCACCACATTGTATCCAGATTCCAATGCGCCTGATTTCCCTCCTTCTCGTCACGGTTTTCCTTCTTGCCGCCTGCGGCAAGAAGGGCGATCTGTATCTGCCCAGCCCAAGCCATCCTACCGCCACCCAATCGTCATCCAAATGAATCCGTTTACCCGCCATGACGGCGTGCTCCATTGCGAGTCGGTCGCCCTTGATACCATCGCCCGCGAATTCGGCACACCCTGCTATGTCTATTCCAGTGCCGCGCTGACCGCCGCCTACCGCGCCTATGACGATGCCTTCGCCGCTCACCCGCATCAGATTTGTTATGCCGTGAAGGCCAACCCGAACCTGTCCATCCTCAACCTGTTCGCAAAGCTCGGCGCCGGTTTCGACATCGTCTCCGGTGGTGAACTGGCACGCGTGCTGGCTGCAGGCGGTAATCCATCGAAGGTCGTATTCTCGGGTGTAGGCAAGACCGAAACGGAAATGGAAGCGGCGCTGAATGCCGGCATCCACTGCTTCAACGTCGAGTCGGAAAGCGAACTGGCACGACTGAACGAAGTCGCAGACCGCCTGGGAAAAATCGCGCCGGTAAGTTTTCGCGTGAATCCCAACGTCGATGCAAAGACCCATCCTTACATCGCCACCGGTCTGAAGAAGAACAAGTTCGGCATCGCCTATGACGATGCCCCGCGCCTGTACGGACTCGCTGCACAATTGCCGCATCTGAAGGTCGTCGGCGTGGACTGCCACATCGGCTCGCAACTCACCGAATCCGCCCCTTTCGCCGAGGCGCTCGACAAGGTGCTCGATCTGGTTGATCGACTTGCGGCAGACGGCATCGCGCTGCAGCACATCGACCTCGGCGGCGGCCTCGGCGTGCGCTATCAGGACGAGACACCGCCGGCGATGAGCGAATACGCATCGGTGCTGCTGTCGCGTCTGCAGGGACGTCCGCAAAAACTGATTCTTGAACCGGGCCGCTCACTGGTCGCGAATGCAGGACTACTGCTCACCAAGGTGGAATACCTCAAGCACGGCGAAGCGAAAGACTTCGCAATCGTCGATGCGGCGATGAACGATCTCATGCGACCCGCACTCTATGATGCCTGGCACGATGTGCAACCGGTGCGACTGCGCGAAGGTGAAAAACGCAGTTATGAAATCGTCGGACCGGTGTGCGAGAGCGGCGATTTTCTGGCTCACGATCGC
Organism: Parasulfuritortus sp.; assembly: GCA_031291185.1. Classification (GTDB taxonomy): domain Bacteria; phylum Pseudomonadota; class Gammaproteobacteria; order Burkholderiales; family Thiobacillaceae; genus Parasulfuritortus. The sequence goes on from JARLJM010000149.1 coordinate 28,535, forward strand.
AACCTCGCATTGGCTGAAAATGACCTGCTGGCGCTGCTCTCCGCCGGGGCATACGGGATGAGCATGAGCTCGAACTACAACACGCGACCCCGTGCGGCAGAGATCTTGGTGACCGACAAAAACGCCTCGCTCATTCGGCGCAGAGAGTCGCTGGAAAATCTGTTCAGGGATGAAATCGTCGACCACCTGCAACAGCACTCGCACACACACTAAAAAAATCCTCGCACCCCTTGCTGTATTGCAGTTTTTTTGCTCTAGAATTACGAGCAACACGCATACGCGTGGAACGTCTTGAGGCATAAGGCTTTCCGGCCTTCCAACCATAAGGAGTGTGAGACATGCCCGCCGCAAAATCCACCAAGGCGAAAGCCGCTGCCAAACCCGCTACCGCCGCTGCACCCGCTCCGGCACCCGCTGCTGCAAAACCCGCTGTAAAGAAAGCCGCCGCTCCCAAGGCTGCTGCTGCCGCTAAACCCGCCGCGAAGAAAGCCGCTGCTCCCAAGGCTGCTGCCAAACCCGCTGCGAAGAAGGCCGCTACTCCCAAGGCTGCTGCCGCCAAACCCGCTGCGAAGAAGGCCGCTGCTCCCAAGGCTGCTGCCGCCAAACCCGCCGCAAAGAAAGCCGCCGCTCCCAAGACTGCTGCCGCCAAACCCGCCGCAAAGAAAGCCGCCGCTCCCAAGACTGCTGCTGCCAAACCCGCCGCAAAGAAAGCCGCCGCTCCCAAGACTGCTGCTGCCAAACCCGCCGCAAAGAAAGCCGCCGCTCCCAAGGCTGCTGCCGCCAAACCCGCTGCGAAGAAGGCCGCTGCCCCCAAGGCTGCTGCCGCCAAACCCGCTGCGAAGAAAGCCGCTGCTCCCAAGGCTGCTGCCGCCAAACCCACGGCGCCCAAGGCACCTGCGAAGAAAGCCGCTGCTCCCAAGGCTGCTGCCGCGAAGAAGGCCTGATCTCTGCCTTATCGATCTGCGCAATGACAGCGCAGACCAGTTCAGCAAAAAGCCCACCTTTCGAGGTGGGCTTTTTGCTGCCCACCTGAATACGATTCAACCAGCGGACACTATCCCGCACCCGACTCCGGGTGTCTCAGGACAAACTCGTTGCCCTCCTCTTCCAAGCTGCACAAGCGCTGGCATAATCACCCGCTCCAACTACTACAGTGTTCCTGACCGAGGAGTCGACATGCGTATATCCGCCCCCCACATCGGTTCATTTCATCCCCCCTCCCGCATCCTCATGGGCCCCGGCCCATCAGACGTGCCGCGCCGGATACTGGATGCCATGGCGCGGCCGACAATCGGTCATCTCGACCCGGCCTTCACGACGATGATGGAAGAAACCAAGACGCTTCTCAGGTATGCCTTCCAGACCGAAAACAAATTGACCTTCCCGGTTTCCGGGCCAGGCTCGGTCGGCATGGAATCCTGCTTTGTGAATCTGGTCGAACCGGGCGACAAGGTGATCGTCTGCATCAACGGCGTGTTCGGCGGGCGCATGCTGGAGAACGTCAAGCGCTGTGGCGGCGTGCCTGTCGTGGTCGAAGATGCCTGGGGTGAAGCGGTCGATCCGGCCAAAGTGGAAGCCGCCTTCGCCGCAAACCCCGACACGAAGATACTGGCCTTCGTCCATGCCGAGACCTCGACCGGCGCACTGTCCGATGCCGCTACCCTGGCCGCCATTGCAAGACGCCATGGCGCACTCGTCATACTGGACTGCGTCACCTCGCTGGGTGGCGTGCCGGTGCTGATCGACGAATGGGACATCGACGCCGCCTATTCCGGCAGTCAGAAATGCCTGTCCTGCACACCCGGCATCTCGCCGGTCACCTTCGGCGAGCGCGCCATCGACAAGGTCAAGACACGCAAGAGCCCGGTGCAAAGCTGGTTCATGGATCTCAATCTGGTGCTCGGCTACTGGAGCGGCGAAGGCAAACGCAC
>JARLJM010000150.1 GCA_031291185.1 Parasulfuritortus sp.
CGGACTCTTGTTGTTGAGGTTGCTGTTCACGTCGATGAAGCCGGGCAGCTGCTTGATGCGGTCGAGCAGGATGTCGTTCCAGCGATAGAGTTCGGCCAGGTCGATGTCCTGCAGCGTGTACTGGTATTGCGCGGTGGTGAGCTGGCCGGACAGCCTGATCGGCGGCGGGTTCTGCATCGAGACCTTGATGCCGGGGACGGCGGCGAACTTGGGCCGCAGTTCCTGGATGATCTGATCGGGCGAGAGGCGCTGGCCATACGGTTTGAGCCGGAAGAACATCAGGCCGGTATTGGCCGTCGGTCGCGATCCGCCGGCGCCGACCACCGACATGAAGGTTTCGATGTTCGGATCCCTGGCGGCGATGGCGGCTACCTGCTGCTGCTTCTTCACCATGGACTCGAACGAGGCGTCCTGCGCGCCCTCGGTGAAGGCGATGATCTGGCCGGAATCGCCGCTGGGCAGGAAGTCCTTGGGGACATGGATGTAGAGCCAGGTGCTGGCCACGACGGTGCCGAGGAAGATGGCCAGGATCACCCGGGAATGGGCCAGTGCAATGGCCAGGCTCCGCTGATAACCCGCCAGCATTCGGTCGAACAGCGACTCCAGCAGGTTGTAGATCCGGCCATGCTGTTCCTTGCCGTGCGGCTTGAGATAACGGCTGGCGAGCATGGGGGTCAGGGTCAGCGAGACGAATCCGGAGACCAGAATGGCGGCGCAGATGGTGACCGCAAATTCGTGCAGCAGCCGGCCGATGATGCCGCCCATGAACAGCACAGGAATGAACACGGCGATCAGGGACAGGGTCATGGAAATGATGGTGAAGCCGATCTCGCGCGCGCCCTTGATGGCGGCCTGGAACGGCGGTTCGCCAGCCTCGATGTGGCGTGAAATGTTCTCCAGCATGACGATGGCGTCATCGACCACGAAGCCGACCGACAGGGTCAGCGCCAGCAGGGAAAGGTTGTCCAGGCTGAAGCCGAGCGCATACATCGCGGCGAAGGTGCCGACCACCGAGATCGGCAGCGCCAGTGCCGGTATGACGGTGGCAGAGGCGTTGCGCAGGAACATCAGGATCACCAGCACGACCAGGCAGCCGGCCAGGATCAGCGTGAACTGCACATCGTCGATGGACTGGCTGATGGAGACGCTGCGGTCATAGAGCACGCTCAATTCAATCGAGGCGGGCAGCTTCTCCTGGAATGCGGGCAGGATCTTCTTGATGGCGGCGACCGTGGCCGGGGTGTTGGCACCGGGCTGGCGCTGGATGGCGAGCACGATCGCGCGCTTGTCGCCGAGCCAGTTGGCGCGCTTGTTGTTCTCCACGTCGTCGCGCACCGTGGCCACTTCCTCCAGGCGCACCGGGGCACCGTTCCGGTAGGCCACGATCAGCGGCCGATAGGCGGCGGCGGTGGCCAGCTGGCCGTTGGCCTTGATCGCGAAGGTCTGGTGCGGGCCTTCCAGCGTCCCGGTCGGCTGGTTTACGTTGGCCGACTGGATGGCCTTCGACAGTTCGTCCAGACCGATGCCGCGCGAGGCCAGCCGGTCCGGGTCGACCTGGACCCGCACGGCATATTTCTGCGAACCGAATACGTTGACCTGGGCCACGCCGGAGATAGTCGAGATGCGCTGCGCCAGCTGGGTCTCGGCATATTCGTCGACCACCGAAAGGGGCAGCGTGTCCGAGCGCATGGCGATGTAGAAGATGGGCAGTGCGGCCGGGTTGACCTTGCGGAAGGACGGCGGTGCCGGCATGTCGGACGGCAGGTCGCGCTGGGCCGCGGCGATGGCGGACTGCACGTCCTGGGCGGCGGCGTCGATGTTGCGATCCAGATCGAACTGCAGGGTGATGGAGGTCGAGCCGAGGGCACTGGTCGAGTTGATCGCGCTGACCCCGGCGATGGTCGAGAACTGCGCCTCCAGAGGTGTTGCCACGGTCGCCGCCATGGTCTCGGGCGACGCGCCGGGCAGCGATGCGCTGACCGAGATGGTCGGGAAGTCGACGTTGGGCAGTTCCGAAACGGGCAAGCTGCGATAGGCGATCAGGCCGAAGATCAGGAACGCTGCCATCAGCAGCGTGGTCATCACCGGGCGACGGATACAGAGTTCAGGCAGTTGCACGATACGGCCTCAGTGTTGGGCGGACAGGCTGGTGTCGTTGAATTTGACTTTCGATTTCGGCGTCAGCCTCAGGTGGCCGTCGGTCACCACGATCTCACCTGATTTCACACCGGAGGCGATGGCCGACATCCCGTCGCGGCTGCCGGCGACCTCGACCTTGCGGATGGTGATGCCATGGTCGGGGTTGACGACATAGACGACGGTTCCGTTCGGACCTTGCTGCACGGCCTCGTTGGGTATCACCACAGCATCCTTCAGCGTCCTGAGAACCAGCGTGATGCGCAGATACTGGCCCGCGGACAGCTTCTCGTCGGCATTGTCCAGCTGCGCCTTCAACAGCACCGTGCCAGTGGTCGGGTCGACCGCGTTGTCGACGAATTTCACGCTGGCCTGGTAACGCGTCTTCGTGTCGCCGGGCACACCCACCGTGGCTTTCAGATCGCCTTGGGCCAGTTCCGCGCGTAAATCGGGAAGGTGGTTCTCGGGCAGGGCAAAATCGATCAGCAGGGGACGCACCCGGTTGATCACTGCCAGCACCGTGTCGTTGGTCTTGATCGCCGTGCCGGGAAATACCAGGCGGGCGCCGACGATGCCGTCGATGGGCGCGCGCAGCGTGGCATAACTCAACTGCAGACGGGCCAGATCCAGGCTGGCCTGATCGGCTTTCACCGTCGCCTGTGCAGCGGCCTCGGCGGCATGCAGATCGGTCAGCTTTTCCTCCGAGACGAAGCCCTGTTGCTTGAGTGCCTGATAACGGGCGGCATCGGCCTGTGCCTGTCTGAGCAATGCCTGGTCCTTTGCCAGGGCCGCATCGGACTGCTTCAGGCGGGCATTGAAATCCGCAGGATCGAGATGTAGCAGCACATCGCCTGTGTGGACATGCTGCCCTTCCTTGTACAGCACATTGAGCACCTGGCCATCGACACGGGACTTGATGGAGACCGATTCATAGGCCTCGCCGCGTCCGACCAGATCGATGGCGATGGGCATGTCGCGGGTAGTCGCCCTGGCAGCCAGGATGGGAACCGGAGCCGTGTCCTTTCCGGCTGATTGGCTCGCGGCCTTCGAAGCGGATGTGTGTTGGTAGTAGTAAGCGCCACCCGCCAGAATCAGCAACACGACAAGTAATTTGAGCCAGGTCCGCATTTAAATTCTCACCAATCCATATCGCCAAAAAATGAAC
>JARLJM010000151.1 GCA_031291185.1 Parasulfuritortus sp.
GCCCTGTTCAAGCATTTAAGGCTTGGCATCTATAACCATCCCCGCAACAGTATAGATGCGCTGCGGATCTGGCCTGTCGAACTGGAGTCCACATTAGGCAAGATCATCCACCAATCATTGCTTGGAGCTGGATTCCGGGTTCAAACCTATACCAACTCATACAACCGCTTTGAAGATACAAGGGGGCTAAACTACGAATCCTATTTTGCCAAGCGTAGCGCAAACATGCGCTACAACGTCAGGAGGCGGCATCGGGCTTTAGAACGTAGCGGGAAACTGGAACTGGAGATGGTGACTGAGCCGAGCCAACTTCAAGAAGCCATACCGCAATACATGATCGTCTCGAATGCCAGTTGGAAGTCGCCTGCCTCCATGTACTCATTAGAGACGCTTCAACTCATCAATCTATGCGCCGGCAAAGGGTGCTTGCGCTTGGGCATCATGCGTTTTGAGTGCATTCCCGTCGCGGCCCAGTTCTGGATCATAACAGGTGGCGCAGCTCATTGCGCTCGGCTAGCTTATCATGAAAGCTATAAAAAACAGGCTGTAGGGGTCGTGCTCACCAATTTCATGATCGCCCATTTGCTTGACCAGGATCGAGTCAATGAGATCGACTTCGGCTATGGACCAGACGAATACAAACGCGATTGGATGAACAGCAGCCGCCATTACAATGGCTTCATGGCCTTCAACCCATCAACACCAAGGGGCCGTATATATGGCATCAAACATATACCAGGAAGGGCCGTGAAAAGATTCATCAAGTGGGGATTGGCCGCTCTGGGATGGCAACGGTTCAAGGCCAAACAAGAAGAGGATTGATGATCAAATCACGGTTTCTCCGGCCAAATATAATCAGTTTCCCCCTGTTCCCGATTAACTTCCTGAAGTGTTTCCAAGCAATTTACGAACCTCAGCGTAACCGGAGAATTTATTCCCCAGTTTCTCAAGCTCCCTAAGGTTCGCCAGCGCTTCATCTCTCTTTCCCGCCTGTAATTGCACCTTGGCCAAGTCAAAGCGAATATCATTGGCTGCCGGAGCGAGACTAAAGGCTTCTTTAAGTAGCGACAGTGCGCGTGTCGTATCCCCTTTTTTCGCTGAAAGCATGGCCAGGGTATCCATAATCTCAGGACGCTTCGGAACCAGTTTATTGGCCTGCTCTGCATAACTGATTGCCTTCGGATCGTTCACCTGTCCTAGTGCCCACGCCATATTGTTCATTATTTTCCAGTCATTTGGCCGCACGCGTAGTATTGATTGATACAACTTGATCGCCGCACTATAGTTACCGCCATTTAGCGCATTCTGTGCAGCATAAGAAGTGAATACAGCATCGTCTTGATGTGATTGAAGCCAGCTGGTTTGGAATTTTCCTGCCTCTGCCACCTTGCCAGCTTGGACCAAGGCAGCATTGGTTTTTATGGCAAGTTCTGAATCTGGTTGCCTATTCAACCCTGCCCGATAAACGTCTGCTGCCGCTGACCACTCCTTGCGAATGGCATCGATATCCCCTTCAAGTTGATAGCCGGCATTTTCTTTGGGGCGTTGCTTTTGAACATCGCGAGCGATTGCAAACGCTTCGTTATATTTTTTATCTGAAAGATAAAAAATCACTAAGCCACGCTGGGCAGGCAGAAAGTCATTCTGTATCTCGATCGCCTTTTTCAGGCTTTGCAAAGCATCATCTTTCTGTTTGGCAGCCATTTGCAGATCGGCCATCCGCAAACGCGCTTGTGGTGAGTTTGGCAGCAGAGCCAGCACTTTGTTGTAGGTCGAGATAGCTTCATTTGTTTGCCCCGCAGCAAGTTGCGATCTTGCCAAAAGATCCAGCAATTCAGGGTGATCGGGAATCGTGGCCACAGCATCCTGGCTTGCCTCCACAGCCCTCTTAGCATCTTTGGTACTCAGGCAATAATTTATATACGCCAATCTGGCACGGATATCCTTCGGATCAGCCTTGACCGCTTTAACAAGTAGATCGAAAACCTTCATGGGGGCTCCCCCAGTCTGCCCTTCGAGCCCGGCAAGAGCCAAAAGTGCAGCACTATTCTTTGGATCCGACTTCAATAGGGTTTGATAACGCTGTTTCGCAGCCTCCGGTTTGTTTTCCAGGAAATCCAGGGTAGCAAGGCTCGTTACCGCAGGGAAAAAAGTCGGTTTAATTGTCAGAGCCTGCTCAAAGTACCTACGAGCAGCTATAAAGTCGCCTTTGGTTATCATTGTTGTGCCACGCAGGGTTGACGGCACTGGAGTACCGGGCTGTTTCTTCTCCAGGGTGTCAATGGCGAGAAAAGCCTTGTCAAACTCTTTCTGGCGAATGGCGGCTGAAATCATGGCCATGTCAGCTGTAGTCCCTTTATCAACCGAGGCTACTTGTTCGAGTGCGGCAAAACCAGCATCCTTTTGACCCAGGGCCATTTCTGACAGCGCAGCCTTGATTTTGACTGAGTTGTCCTTCGGGGCGAGCACCGAGGCCAAATTGAAATATTCATTCGCTTTCTGGGCATTACCACTTTGCAAATACGCGGCCCCGGCTAATGAAAGCAACTGCGGATCTTTATTATCTTTGAGAAATGGTTCGATCAGACTGAGCGCCTTGGCGGGCAATCCTGAACGCAAATACAGCTCGGCGAGGAGTTTACGTGGTTCAATGGCATCAGGACTTAATTCATGCGCCTTGTTCAAATAGGATTCGGCTTGCAATATCGCATTTAATTGAAGATGTATTGTTCCTGCGAGTACCAAAGCTTGTGTGTCATTAGGCACGGCATTCAGCAGTTTCAGCACAAGATCACGAGCGCGGCTAAAATCTTTTTTCTGATATTCGTAAATTGTTTCCATCCGCACAGTCTGAACACGGTTTGGCAATACTTTCTTCATCACCTCAATTTGCTTGCCGGCCTCATCTAACTTGCCTTGGCGGAGGTAGTACATCGCCAGCGCTGAGTGGGCGGGGGCGTAATCACTTTTGGATGCAAGGGCTTTTCTATAGGCTGTTACCGCTGCATCCCCCTGCCCCTGAAAACTCAGCAAGTCACCTTTCATAGTCCAGGCTTCATAGTTGCCAGGATTCTTGGCCACAGCCCTGTCAAGCGATGCCAAAGCACCATTGACATCCTTGTCATCCAACTTGAGTCTAGCCTGTGCCAGTAAGGCCTGATCGTTGTCTGGCGATGTCCTTAATGCCTGAGCTATCGAATCTCGTGCCTTGTTTAAATCCCCCTGAACCGCATAGGCCATGCCTAATGAGGTCTGAAGAGTGGATTGGGCTTCTGCATCCGTTAATTGCAGATGCGACATTTCATCAATCACCTTCTTGGCCTGCCCCTCGATCAACAAAGTACGAGCGAGAAGGGGTTCGACCTTGTTTTCGTCATAATGAAGCGCCACTGCTTTTCGCAGTTCAATCTCAGCACCTGCTGAATCCCAATCGTCTAACAATGATTTCCCAAGAAGGTAACGCGCCTCGGCCAAATCCGGATTCTTGCTTAGGGCATTTTTGAGCTCGATGACCGCTGCCTTCTCTTGATTCTTTGCAAGATAGTCTTTGGCCGAAGCAACCAAAGCCTCTGGTGATTTTGAACTGCATGCCACCAATAACGCGCTGGTCATGAGACTCAAAGCCAAAGCATGGAAACTGAAATTTGTGGACATAAACCTTCCCCGAAAAATATCTATCGAATCTGCTAACGCATGCCGAAGCGATGCATGAGGTCATACAGCGTGGGGCGGCTGACATTCAGTATTTCAGCCGCTTTCTGGATATTGCCATTGGCACGGCCAAGCGCCATGATAACTGCCCGCTTTTCAGCATCCTCTCTAACCTGTCTCAAATCCAGATCAGGTTGCGAAGACTCTTCTGATTCTGCCAAACCCAGATCATCACTCGTAATGAAACGCCCTTCCGCCATGATTACAGCGCGTTTCACGCAATTTTCCAACTCACGGACATTGCCTGTCCATCGGTGGCCTTCGATGGTGCGGATAGCCTCTTCTGAAAATGAGAGGGAACCACAATTTTGTTCCTGTGCAAAACGACGGGCAAAGGCGTTGGCAAGCAGTACGGCATCGCCAACGCGCGAACGCAAGGGTGGAATTTTGATAACGATTTCAGCCAGGCGGTAATACAAATCCTCTCGAAACTCTGCCTTCTGAATCATTTCACTCAAATCTCGATGCGTCGCACACACTATTCGCACATCAATAGGAATTTCCTGCCGCCCTCCCACACGTTCAATAACGCGTTCCTGCAGGAAGCGAAGAAGTTTCGCCTGCAAAGCCATTGGCAGATCACCTATTTCATCGAGAAACAGCGTTCCGCCATTAGCCGTTTCAATCTTCCCGAGCGTAGTCTTGTTCGCCCCGGTAAAGGCGCCCTTTTCATAACCGAACAATTCGCTTTCCAGCAGGTTGTCCGGGATCGCCGCACAATTGATCGCCACAAAACGCTCGTTCTTCCTTGCAGATGCATCATGCACCCCTCGAGCAAGCAACTCCTTGCCAGTCCCGCTATCTCCCAGCAACATGACTGTGACATTACTTGACGCGACCTTCTCGACCATCCTGCAAGCGCGCAACATTTCAGGATCGCGCGTAATAAGACCTGCCAGTGCGTCCGGCTGACGCATGGCTTGTAGGCGCTTGTTTTCCTGAACCAGATCGTAGAGCCTGAAGGCTCGATCAATGGTCAAGGAAACAAGTTCTGGTTCGAAGGGTTTGGTGAAAAAGTCATACGCGCCCAATTCAATGGCTTTCAGTGCATTTGAGCGATCATTCTGGCCGGTCAACACAATTACCCTGGTATCGGGAGCCAATTGCAGTATCTGCTCAAGCAACAGAAACCCCTCCGAAACAGAATCCGGATCCGGAGGCAAACCCAGGTCCATAGTCACAACAGGAGGCTGGTAACGACGCAGTTGAGCAAGTGCACTTTCACGGTCATCAGCCGTATAGGTCTCATATTTATCAAAGGACCAGTGCATCTGTTTCTGTAGTGCAGGATCATCTTCGACTATCAACAACCTGCCTGCCGACTCCATTTCTATTCTCCCAGGATTCTCTCTTGCTAGGCTCTGACGTTCTTGTTAAAAACCGGCAAACTGATTCTGATTGAAGTGCCTGCACCCAACTCGCTTTGAACAGAAACCTCACCACCCAACTCACGGAAATACTGGTGTGCCTCATAGGCACCGATTCCCATGCCAACCGATTTTGTCGTTTGAAATGGCTTGAACAAACGTTCTCGAATGAACTCTTCCGTCATCCCGCATCCGGAATCCAGAATTTCAACCTTAACCACACCGGCTTCGGACATGGCCTTAAGTTGAACCACGCCCTGGTTGTTCTCTGTGGCATCCAGAGCGTTTTGTACGAGGTGTCCGAAGATTCGTTCCAGCCGCTCCTCATCACCCTGGATCATCGGCTCGCCCGAGACTTCGATCTTGACGTCGCGACCTAGTTTTTGCTTGGCAGTCCGGAGGCGATCAAACAGGCCTCGCAGGTCAACACCGTGAAGCACAGTCTGCTTCTCGCCCCCTTCCTGGAGTTGCGACATCAGGCGCCTCATACGACCAAGGGAGTGCTCGACAGTCTCGAGCATGTCTTTCTGAAACTCAGGATTATCGCGATGTCTGGTTGCATTATTCAGCATCAAGGATAGCTGGGCAACAATGTTCTTCAGGTCATGGACAACGAAGGCGGACATCCTGTTGAACGTCTCGAATTTCTTGGTTTCAAGCAGAGCCTCGACAGCCAGTAACTGGGCAAGATGTCCTGCAGCCTGGCTACCTGCGGTTTTCAGCAAGTCGCGAACTTCCCAATTGACCTCGAACCTGGCCCGGGCATGCGCCAGTATCAGGAAACCGATCAATTCATTGCCGATCAACAGAGGCACAACCAACCAGGCATTTTTTTGAGTCGTCAACCAGTCGGGCAAACCAAACTCATCTATTTGCGAAGCGCCCAAACCCCTTTCATCCAGATTGATCACCCATTTCTTTCTTTCCAGAAACGTGCAGAACGCGGAGTTTTTCGGTTCTGACAGATCGATTCTGCTCATATTCCAGACCGAGAACTGCCGATAACCACTCAAGGAGGAATCCCGGAGCCAAAGGCTACCCGCGGGACTTTCGACCATCTCTGCCAGTTCTCTTATGATTTGTTCGGCAAGCCTATCGGGGGTGTTGTGGGCAGAAAGTGCCTGCGTGAATTTGAGCCATTCATCCCGATAGTCATATCTATAACGGAAGAAGTGCTTTACAACCCAGACTCGTATTCTTGCGCGCATGGCGCCGGAGAACATCAAGACGAACAGAGCAAGGAGGGTTACAAAAATTAAGGTAATCCGGAATGCCTCGCCCCAATCGCCACCTACGAGACGTGCCAGATACCCCATTGCAGCCATGGCAAGTAGAAACCCGCCAACCACCAGCAACATGGTGGTGTGAATGACAATCTTCCGCGA
>JARLJM010000152.1 GCA_031291185.1 Parasulfuritortus sp.
CAAGCAGATCAAGGCTTATCTGTTCAATCCGCTGGTGGTCGCCTCGGCCTTCATCATCGGCGGACTGCTCATCCTGTGGGCAGAACGGCGGCAACATGTGGTGCGGGTTCAAACGGTGGACGAGATGACCTGGCAGGATGCACTCAAGGTTGGATTCGCCCAGGCGCTGGCCATGATCCCCGGCACGTCCCGATCAGGTGCGACCATCATCGGTGGGCTGTTTTTTGGTCTGTCGCGCCAGGCGGCGACGGAATTTTCCTTCTTCCTCGCCATCCCCACCATGTTCGCGGCCACCCTGTACGATGTGTACAAGCACCGCGCCCTGTTCAGCGCCACCGATCTGCCGCTGTTCGCCGTGGGCGGCGCGATCTCGTTCGTCAGTGCCTTCCTCTGCGTGCGCTGGCTGCTACGCTACATCTCCAGCCACAACTTCAACGCCTTCGCTTGGTACCGGATCGGTTTCGGCATCCTGGTTCTGGTAACCGCCTACTCCGGCCTGATCGACTGGACTAACGCCGGGTGAATCCGGAAATCGCGGCCAGCAGCGCATCCTCCTGATAGGGTTTGCCCATGTAGTCGTTCACGCCCAGTTCCAGGGCGTGCTGGCGATGCTTGTCGGCCGTGCGCGAGGTAATCATGATGATCGGCAGATCGCGGGTATGGCTGTCGGCGCGAACGTTGCGGGCGACCTCGAAGCCATCCATGCGCGGCATTTCGATGTCCAGCAACATGACCGACGGCAGTTCATCCTGCAGGACTTCAAGCGCCTCAAGCCCATCCTTGGCCGTCGCTACCCGATAGCCTTCCCGTAGCAACAGGCGGGTGGTGATCTTGCGCACGGTCAGCGAGTCATCCACCACCAGCACCAGCGGCGCACGGTCTTCGGCCGTCGCTTCCTTGGCCACGTGCATGGCCACAGCCGGAGCCTGCTCGACCAGCGCAAAGGGGTTGAGTATCAGGGAGACCCGACCGTCGGCCAGCACCGACGCACCGGCCACGCCGGGCACCCGCGACAATTGCGGGCCAATGGCCTTGACCACCACTTCGGCATTGCCATTCAGTTCGTCCACCCGCAGGGCGACGCGTTCGTCGCCGGAGCGGAGCAGGAGCACAGTGCGGTATTTCCCCTCGACCGGATTCGGCTGCTGTCCGGTCAGCTCGGCCAGCGAGCGCAAGGGATAGGTCGTGCCATCCAGTTCCAGCCCGACCTCAGCCACCGCCCCATGCCATTCCGCGTCACGCATCTCTTTCACCAGCACAACCATGCCGGCCGGAATGGCATAGACCTGATCGCCGGCCGTGGCCAACACGACCTGAGACAATGCCAGCGTGGTCGGTAGACGAATGGTGAAGCGGGTGCCCTTGCCCGGTTCGCTTTCCACCCGGACCCGGCCGCCCACCGAGGCAATTTCGCTTCGTACCACGTCGAGACCGACGCCCCGGCCGGCCACCTGGGTCACTGATTCCATGGTGGAGAAGCCGGGCATGAACAGGAATGACTCCAGACGTTCCCGTTCGACGTTCTCGCCGGACTTGATCCAGCCCATCGCCTCGGCCCGGGCCCTGATCTTGTCCAGTCGTATCCCGCCGCCATCGTCGCTCAGGGTCAGCACGACTTCCGTGCCTTCCTGCCGGGCGACCAGACGAATATCGCCGTATTCGGGCTTGTTCGCGACACGTCTTGCCTCTGCCGACTCGATGCCATGGGCTACGGCATTGCGCAGGATATGCTCGAAGGGCGCCATCGCCTTTTCAAGGACCGAACGATCCAGTTCGATGTCGCCGCCCTCGATGTGCAGCCGGGCATTGCGATGCACTTCCTTGGCAGCCTGGCGAACGATGCGATGCAGACGTTCGGCCTGACTGTTGAGTCGGACCATCCGGATGCGCATCAATTCCTGTTGCAGATTGCGGGTGGAACGGGACTGCTGCAGCAAGGCATACTCGGCATCCGACAGCCCCGCCACCAGGTTTTCCTGTGCGGTCGAGACGTCGTTCACGCTCTCGGCCATGAGCCGGGTGAGTTCCTGCAAACGGGTATACCGGTCGAATTCGAGCGGGTCGAAATGGCTCTCGTCCAGCATCGACATACGCGCACCGACCTGGGTTTCGGCCTGTATCTCCAGCTCGCGCAACTGGTTGCGCAAGCGCTCGACGTTGGCGGTCAATTCCTGGGCTGTCTGTCGGTAGTTGTTCAGTGCAGACTCGATGCGGGACCGGGCGATACTGACCTCGCCGGCCTCGTTGATCAGATTGTCCACGATACTGGCCTGGGCGCGGAACACCTGCTGCGCGCTCGCCTCGTCCTCGGCGGGAAGCGCAACTGCCGCCGGCATCGGCACGGCAAACGCTTCGCGGCGGGACGCCGCCG
>JARLJM010000153.1 GCA_031291185.1 Parasulfuritortus sp.
GCCGCATTGAGCGCCAGCAGATTGGTCTGGTCGGCAATATCCTTGATCAGATTGACGATCCCGCTGATCTGCTGGGCACGGTTGTCGAGCTCACCGACCTGATCCGCCGTGCGCTGCGAGTTGCCGGCCAGGTCGCCAAGATTCGACGCGATCTTTTCGATCGAGGCCCGGCCCAGTTGGGACACGCCTTGCGCCTCCAGTGCGCGGACCTTCTCCTGATTCATGGTCGCCGCCAGCGCCGCCAGGCTGTCCTGTACGTCCTTCATCGACTGACCGAAGCTGGGCAGATGCTTCAGTATGCCGTTCACCCGATCGATTTCTGCCTGCAGAGTACACACCTTCGAATCTGCGTCGGACAGGGCTCCGGCTTGAAACCGCAGTTGTTCATCCCGCTCATTGAGCGTCTGCTCCAGGGTATGGATGCGACCAGTCAGTTCATCAATTTTCGATTTTTTGGAAAACATTGTTATTGCTCGCTCAGGGACAATTGATTTATTTTTTTGCAATCATACTTGCATATAACCAATTACATAGATTTCGGTCACATGCGTGTGCCTTGCATACCCGTCGGAAAACCACAAGCGCACACGATTTATTCATGGGCCAGGCTCGGGTGCGGCGAGACCGAATATATCCGCCGGCCATTGCCACAGGCAAGCCCGTAGATTAAGACTATAACTTTCGTCATAATTCTGGTCATATACTCGAAAAATCAGACCCGTCCATGTCCACCCGATTCCCCTGGAAAAAACTGCCGCTATGGTGGTGGGGATTCATTATGGTCATTGCCGCTACCGTGCTGGCCTTCCTCTCCCTCCGGCACTACGAGGAGCGGCGCGCCGAGGCCGATTTCCAGACTGCGGCGGTGGAACGGCTCGACCGGCTGGAAAGCAGTATCGAACTGACCCTGGACCAGCTGATCGCGCTCGGCGCTTATTACGACTCCGCCGGCGAAATCGACCGGACCCGGTTTTATAGGCTGGCCCAGCCCTTGCTGCACCAGGGCTTCGCTGTCCAGGCACTCGAGTGGATCCCCCGTGTGACCGATGCGGAACGGGAACGCCTCACGCAATCCGCCCGTCACGATGGTTACCCCGGCTTCGATTTCACCGAACGCACCGAACAGGGTGTCATGGCCCCGGCCAAACGCCGGCCCATCTACTACCCGGTGTATTTCGTCGAGCCTTACCGTGGCAACGAAAAGGCATTGGGCTTCGATCTCGCTTCTCTGCCATCCCGGCGTTCAGCCCTGGAACAGGCAGCCGCATCCGGACAGATAACGGCGACCGGCCGCATCACGTTGGTCCAGGGAAATTCGGATCAATATGGTTTTCTGGTTTTCCGGCCTGTCTACCACCCTGACACCAGCCTGGAAAACCCCGCCCGGCTCGCGGGCTTCGTCCTGGCCGTATTCAAAATCGGCGACATTGTCGAACATGGCAGCGAAAACTCCAGGTCCAGGATTCGCCTGTTCCTGTCCGACGAAGCGGCCGATCCGGGCAAGCAAGTTCTTTACCCCAGACAGCAGACCCCGGAGATGGCAGCGCCGCTGCCCACCGGTTTCACCCTGAACCGGCACATCAAGGTCGCCAGCCGCAGCTGGCACGTGACCGCTACTCCCCAGCCGGGCGCCTTCGCCGTACACCGCCAGACCAGCATGTCCGTGCTAGCGCTCGGTCTGCTGATTGCCATGCTCTGGGCGGCTTACCTGAGACAGGTATCACGCCAGCGGTCGGTCATCGAACGCACTGTCGAGGAGCGCACCCTAGAGCTCAATCGGGAACGCAATTTCAGTGATGCGATATTCAATTCGGAGGGGGGCATCACGCTGGTCATCGACCGGGCAGGCGAGATTGTCCGGTTCAATCATGCCGCCGAAGTCTTTACCGGCTATTCCTTCGAAGAAGTCCGGAACCAGCCCTTCTTCTGGCAACGCTTTCTGCCTCCCGAGCAGCGCGCCGGGGTGCATCAGATCTTCGAGCACTTTCACGACGGCAGCCTGCCCAGGCGATACGAGAATCACTGGGTCAGCCGCAGCGGGGAACAGCGCCTGTTCGACTGGACCAACACCATCATTGTGGACAGGCGGGGAACGCCCCAGTTTCTCGTCACCATCGGGCTGGACATCACCGAGCGTAACCAGGCTGAAGAAAACCTGCGGGCCAGCGAGCTTCGCTTCCGCCAGCTGTTCGAACGCAACAATGCGCCGATGCTGCTGGTCGATCCGGAAGACGGCAACATCGTCGATGCGAATGCCTCGGCCTGCACCTTCTATGGCTGGCCGCACGATGAAATCTGCAGCTTGCATATCGAGGACATCAACCAGTTGCCTCCGGACGAGGTCCGGGCCGAGCGCCTTCAGGCATTACAGGAAAAGCGGAACTACTTCATATTCACCCACCGGCTGGCCGATGGCCAGGTGCGAACGGTGGAAGTGCATTCGACGCCGATCCGGGTCGGCGACAAGGATGTGCTGATTTCGATCATCCATGACATTTCCGAGCGGACCCGTGCCGAGGCCCAGGTCCGGCAACTCCTGAACGAACAGGGCGTCATGCTCGACAATGCGCTGGTCGGCATCGTCAAGGTGCGGGACCGGACCATCCTATGGGCGAATCGCGCCTTCGAAACCATGCTGGGCTACGGTTCGGATGAATTGAATGGCTTGCCGACCCGGCA
>JARLJM010000154.1 GCA_031291185.1 Parasulfuritortus sp.
GTAGGCGTCGGCATGCGGCATGCCCGCCGCCTTCAGCCGACGGTATCGCGCCTCCATTGCCTTGACAGCGGCACGGGCGTGGCCCGGCATCTCGATCTCGGGGATGACTTCGATGTGCTGCTTACTGGCGTAGCGCAGAAGGTCGACAAACTCGTCCTGACTGTAAAAGCCACTGCCGTGCGCATCGCTCAGGTCGGGTCCGGAGCCATAGGCGGGCGGCAGGCGATCGGTCCAGGTCGCGCTGTGTCCGCGCCGGGCGCCAACCCCGGTGAGTTCCGGCAGGTGCTTGATCTGCAGGCGCCAGCCCTCGTCGTCGCTCAGATGCAGATGCAGCGTGTTGAGCTTGAAGGCAGCCATCAGGTCGATCAGCCTGCGCAGGCTGGCCAGGTCCTGGAAGTTCCGGGCGACATCGATCATCAGGCCGCGATAGGCGAACCTCGGGGCATCGACGATGGTCATGGCCGGCAGATCTGCCGTGCCGGAGGTCGTGACACCGGCGAACAGTATCTGGCGCAACGACTGTAGGCCGCGGAACACGGCCTGGGCGGTGTTGCCGGACAGGTCTATGCCGCGCTTCGGGTCGATGACCAGCCGATAGGCCTCCGGCTCGGCCTGACCAGGAACGGCTTCGATGGACAGGCGCACCGTTACGAGTGGGGCCTTGTCGTCCGCTCGCACGCTGTGTTCGAACAGCTTGCCCAGATAGGCGCTTTCGCTTGCCAGCCCAGGCGGCGCGACGATGCGGGGACGCGTACCCAGGTGCAGCATGCCTTCCGCGCCGGTGTAGTGCAAAGGCGTCGGCAGCACCGGCGGCAATGCTGCCAAGGGCAGATCGTGAATGGTCAGGTTGCGCTGGTAGATGTCCGCCGGATTGACCAACGAACTAAAGCCTTCGGGCGCACCGGGCAGATGCTTGCTGCGCTCCAGCGGAATGCGTTGGTAGTCGTGAATGGCGTAGGCCTTGTCCGGATTGCTGTCGAACACCAGATAAGGCCCGCTCGGCGCCTTGTCGATCTTCACCATGATTTCCGGGTGGCGCAGCTCCAGGCTCAAGGAGTCACCCTGGACCTGATGCTGCAGATCGCGGTTGGAATGGATGCGGAACAGCGTTCCGCTGACATGCTCGATCCCCGGTTGGCCTTCGGCCATGCCGGCGATGCAATTGAAATAGAGTGCCCAGCCTCCGGCCGGCAAGGATGCCTGGCCCTGCCGGGTGAATATGAAGCGCGCGTGCGTCACCTCACCAGGTGCCAGGTCGACCACCTGCCAACGCAGTTTAAAACCGGCGTCGGCTGACTCGTCGGCAAGCCCCTGCTGCGGCAACCATGCCATCCAGGCGAGCCACATCAGCAGCATGGCCGATATGACGCGTTTCAGGATGGTCGAGTCTCTATTCATCGCCTCACTCTCTTTTGTTCAACCCCCCCTGCCGGGATCTTCGACAGGGGGCGACGCGCACAACCGGACTCAGAAGCTGTAGTTCACACCAAGCAGATACTGGGTGCCGAACTCGTGATACTCCTTCAGGGCAGTGACGCCACCTACGGTCTGGGTCGCAACATAAGGCGTGTTGAACAGGTTGTTGACCTGGAACAGGATGCTCAGGCCCTTGTACGGGCCGGACTCGAACTCATAGCCGACCTGCGCATCGGTGATCAGCTCGGCGCGGATCGTGTCCATCGCCTCCACGAACGCATTGTGGCGCTTGGCGGTGAATTCCGATCGATAGCGCTGGGCGATGCGGGCCTGGAAGCCGTTTTTCTCGTAGTAGGCCGTCAAACTCCAGACGTCGCCGGACAGGCCTTCAAGCGATGTATTGGTCGCCGCGCCATTGGCATCCGTGCCGGGCAGGTTGCTGTGCGTATTGGAGAAGGAGCCGATCAGGCCGAAACCATCCAGTGCCTGGTTGATCAGGCCGCCCTCGAGCGAGCCGCTGAGCTCGTAACCGTAGATCTTTCCGCCATTGGTGTTGACCGGAGTGGTCAGGGTGCCCATGTTGGATGTCGCGGGGATGGGAGACGGATTGGCGAAACCGCTGAAATCGTACTGAGTGTCCTGGTAAATAATGCCAGTGGTGACCTTCTTGTAGAAACCGGCCATGGCCACGTAGCTGCGCTTGCCGAAGTATTTCTCCAGGGAAAGGTCGTAGGCATTGGCGCGCCACGGCTTCAGTTTGGGGTTGCCTCCCGATCCCGACCACAGATGCACGGTATTCCCGGTAACTGGATCCACGGTGCCGGTCTGATCGACCGAGGCCGTGGTACCGGCACGCATGTCCGCCATGTCCGGTCGCGCGACTGTCTTGGCGACACCCAAACGGAGTTGCGTGCCCTTGGCGATCTCTGCAGTCAGGTTGAGGCTAGGCAACACGTCCGTGTAACGGGTGCCATCTGCGATGGGGGTCTGATTGCCATCGGCGTCCTGGTACAAACCGGTCGCATGCTGATCCGCGCTGACAATTTGCACACCCACGTTGCCGTGCACCGGAATCCGGCTCTGGAAATCGAGGTTGAGCTTGGCAAACGCCGTGGTGATCTTTTCCTTCACCCCCCAGTTCCAGACGGGATTCTTGGCATCGGAAGTATTGGCCACATAGGCGCCACTGTTTAGGGCGTTGAGCACGTCGAAGCTGAGCACGCTAGGTACGCCTGAGAAACCAAGGTTGACAGGCGACTGCAGGATGCCCGAGGGAATCGCCAGGCAGTTGAAAGCAGCATAATTGGTACAACTCGTGCCGCCGTTGAGGTCGTAACTGGTGCCGACGTAATTCATTTCCTTTTTGCGTTCCGAGTAGATCAGACCGCCATCGAAATCGCTCACCGCGCCCCAATCCAGGTTCCGTTTGGCCGACAGGCGCAGCGATTTGGTTTCATCGTTGACATCCGCCTGATTCACGTAGGCACCACCGCCCCACCATGCCGTGGCGAGCTGGAAGTTGGTCGGATCGGCAAAGTTGAGCGTCGAGCTGATGCTGCCGAAGCCATCGAACCCGGTGGGTATGTGCACGCTGTAGCTCTGGGGATCGATGCTCAGGGCATAGGCCTCGCCGGTCGTCTCCTTTCGCTTGGCGCGCGAATAGCTGAGGTCACTCATCAGCGTCCACTTGTCGAGCTTGAGTTCGTTGTTCCAACCCAGAGCGTCGACCTTGTCTTTGCGGTTGTCCGCGCGCTGGGTGATGAGCGGGTACGAATTGTCGACCGTGCCGCCCATGCTGCCATCGGCAAAGGGGGTCACCGTGGCCTGGTAGGCATCGCCCCAGTTGCCCAGCACGCCGGTCAGTTCGGTGCCTCTCATGCGCTGGTCGAACTGGGAATGGAACACGTCGAGCTGACTGTGGAAGTTCTGGTTGGGCTTGTATTCGAGCACGGCCAGCAAGCCGTCGCGCTTGGTCTGGGTAGAGGCCACGCCGGTCTCGAAACCATTGAAGGTGTACTGGCCATCGGGAACGCCGTTAACAGTGTCAAAGACGCCATTCGCGCCGTAATCCCAGGGGTTGAAATACTTCTTCTGCTCAGGGCTGTCGAGGTGGGCGAAACCCAGCGCAACGCCCACAGTGTGGTCGGCGAACTGATCAATGTAGGAGAAGCTTAAACGGTCGCCGGCACTCTTGCTGCCGGGAACGATCTCGCCGAATGAATTCTGGTCGGCGCGGGCATTGATGCTGACCTTGCGCTCGCTGTAGTCGAGCGGACGGACGGTGTGCAGGTCGATCGTGCCGGAGAGACCCTGGGTGCCCAAAGCCGCATCCGGCGTCTTGTAGACCTCGCCCGAAGTCACCAGTTCGGATGGGAACTGGTCGTATTCGAAGGAACGGTCGTCACCGGTGCTCGCCATCTCGCGGCCATTCAACAGCGTCACACCAAAACTGGGCGCCATGCCACGTATCGACAGCACCTCCGCGCGGCCATTCACTCGCTGGGCAGTTACACCGGGCAAGCGGGCCAGCGACTCGGCAATGCTGACGTCGGGCAGCTTGCCGATGTCTTCCGCCGTGACCGCTTCGATGATCGAGTCGGCGTCGCGCTTGGTCGCGATCGAGGACTCGATACTACTGCGGATGCCGGTTACGGTGACGACTGGAACCACCTCTTCGCCCGGCTTTTCGGTCTTGGCTGGCGGCGCGGCCTGATCGGAAGCGGGCGTCGGTGCCGCCTGGTCAGGGGAGCTATCCGACGCCGCCTGAGCAGAAGTAGTCGCTGGCGCATCCTGAGCAGAAGCACTGGCCGGCGCGAACAGCAGGCCAGACATCATCAATGCGGCCAATGGGCGCAACACGCCCCTGGCTGGGTGCAGATCAGCCGGTGTCAGTCGCGTATCCGTCATGATATTTTTCATCTGTATCCCCTCAAGATTGCTAGCGGTTGGTTGGTCGAACGAGTCTCAACTCAGGCACGAAGCCCCGCACGTCACCCTCATGCGGGACCCAGGCGCCAGCCAGTCGAAGCAATCAACTGCTGGCGGAGCAGTAAAGCTCTTGTACATACCAATTTAAAACCAGATGGCAACAATACGTCAACAACAAACAATGCCATTGCAACACCACTTTTAAAGTAAAACACATCTAAGAAGATGTAAAAAACCCCAAATAAAACCATAACATACTGATTAAATAATAAATTATTTGATTTTTAGCTTAAATATTCAAGTTGTTGTGCAACTGCCGCACCTGAGTGTTTCAAAAAATACGTTTCATATTGGACATATGGTGGTATTGTTTGAAAAATACCCAGCGGCAACCCGGAACACGGCAAATAATCGAAACAATCGCCCTTTCAGCAAACCCGCCAAATAACTATGGATATCAACTGGATCGCACTCAAACCCGACGAAACCTCGCCCACCCCGCTCTACATCCAGGTGGCGCAGCGCTTCGAGGAAGCTATCAGGCAGGGGCGCTGGCACGCCGAGGAAGCGCTTCCCTCTGAGCGAGTCATTTCCGAGGCGCTCAGCCTTTCCCGCGTGACTGCGCGCAAGGCGCTGGACGTGCTGATCGAGCAGGGGCTGATACGTCGCCGCCAAGGCTCGGGCACCTTCATCAACGCGCTGACCGAATACCCCCTGTCGCGTCTCACCAGCTTCACTGAACTCCTCAAGGAACGCGGCTTCCAGCCATCATCGGCCTGGCTGGAGCGGGACATCGTCACGGCCAGCGATGACGAAGTCATCAAGCTCGGTCTGTCACCCGGGGCGCAGGTCTCGCGGCTCAAACGCCAGCGTCTGGCGGATGGCGTGGTCATCGCCATCGAACAGAGCAGCCTGCCGCTGGCCTATCTGCCCGATCCACGCGCCGTCGACAACTCGCTCTATGACTACCTCGAAACCCTTGGCCACCCTGTAGTCCGCGCCTTGCAGCACATCCGCGCCATCAACGCCCCGGAAGAGATCGCCCGTCTGACCGGCATCAAGGCCGGCGACGCCATGCTGTTCATCACCCGCGTCGGCTACACCAAGGACAACGCCAGCATCGAACTGACCGACAGCTGGTGCCGCAGCGACTACTACGACTTCGTCGCGGAGCTGAAACGATGACCGCACCCCTGTCCGGCCGAATACTCACCCCGTCCGGCTGGCACGACGGCACACTGGAATTCACCGACCAGGGTCGAGTTGGTGCGATTCACGCCGAGCCAGTTCCACCAGGGCCTGCCGAACGCTACCTGCTGCCCGGCTTCATCGACCTGCACGTGCACGGCGGCGGCGGCGCAGACATCATGGAAGCCGGTGATGCCGTGGCCACGGTGGCGCACTCGCACGCGCAGCACGGCACCACCTCGTTGCTGGCCACCACCATGACGGCGCCGCACATCGACATCGTCGCAGCCCTCACCGATCTGGGCCACGCCTGCAAGCATCGCAGTCCGGGCGGAGCGCGACTGCTCGGCGTGCATCTGGAAGGGCCCTACATCAACCCGGCCAAGCTCGGTGCGCAGCCCGCCGCCGCGCGCGAAGCAGTCTGGGCGGAAATAGACGCCTATTGCCGCCTGGCTCCCGTCCGCCTGCTGACACTGGCACCGGAGATCGCCGGCCACCAGGATTTCATTCGCGAATTGGTGAGCAAAGGCATCATCGTGCAGCTCGGCCATTCGCTGGCCAGCTACGAGCAAGGAGTCACTGCCCTCAAGAACGGTGCGGCCGGCTTCACGCAC
>JARLJM010000155.1 GCA_031291185.1 Parasulfuritortus sp.
ACGCTCTGGCGGCGCGAGTGACATGTCCAGACACGTTTTTCTGGGTGTCGCAGATTGGGACCGGCCGGAATGGCAGGAGGCATTCTATCCATCCGGGTTGCCCGATGAGTGGCGGCTGGCCTACTACTGCACCCGATTTACCTGTGTCTGGTTGAGCTATGCCCAATGGTCTGGATTGAGGCCGGAAGAGGTCGAGCTGCTGGTTGCGGATAGTCCGGATACCTTCAGGGTTCTCCTGCAAGCCCCGCATGAGTCCGAAGCGGTTGGTTCCAGAGTGCGGGAGGTTTTTCAGCCGAAGCTGGGTTTGATGTGTTCAGCCGAACATCCGGCATTGCTCTGGTTCGATGCGGAAACAGATTTGCGCAACCTCGCGGCGCGGCTCCATCAGCGTGCTGAATTGCCTGAAAATATCTATCTGATCAGCCGGGACGGGAACCTTGATCGACTGGAACAGGTCAACACGCTACTCCAGCTACTCGGCCTGTGATTCAGGTTGTTCCTCGGTTAAAATGCCCGCTAGAAAGCACAATAACAACCCCTATTCTCCATGCATGACAATCTAGTCGAAATCCGCGGGCTGCACTTTGGCTACGGCGCTCGCCCCGTCCTTAAAGGCATTGATCTGACCGCTCGCCGTGGTCAGGTAATCGCCATCATGGGGAATTCGGGTTGCGGCAAGACGACGTTGTTCCGGGTCATCGGTGGCGTGGTGCATCCGACCCAGGGGAGCGTGCTGGTCGATGGCACCGAAATGGTCGGCCTCGATCAGGACGGCCTGTATAGCCTTCGCAGACGGATGGGGATGCTGTTCCAGTTCGGTGCCCTGTTTACTGACATGTCGGTCTTTGACAATGTCGCCTTCCAGTTGCGTGAGCATACCGACCTGCCCGAATCGATGATTCGTGATCTGGTCCTGATGAAGCTCAATGCCGTTGGCCTGCGCGGTGCCCAGGACCTGATGCCGTCGGAACTGTCCGGCGGCATGGCCCGTCGAGTTGCCTTGGCGCGCGCCATTGCGCTCGATCCAATGTTGATTCTCTACGACGAACCGTTCGCGGGCCTTGATCCGATTTCGCTGGGCGTGACCGGCAACCTGATCCGGCGCCTGACCGATACGCTGGGTCTGACCTCGATCGTGGTCACCCACGACGTACAGGAATCGCTGAAAATGGTCGATTACGTTTACTTCATCTCCGAGGGGATGGTCGTGGCGCAGGGCACACCCGCCGAGATCAAGGCATCTGATCTGCCATACGTGCATCAGTTCGTTCATGGCGAGGAAGATGGCCCGGTGCCATTCCAATACCCGGCGGAATCCTATGCCGCAGATTTGGGGTTGAGTCATGCTTGATGCCGTGCGTAGTGTCGGCCGGCGGACAATCGATGGCATCTGGCGCATGGGTGTGGCGGTCAGGTTTTTCGGATTGACTCTGGTCCACTCTGGAATCTGTCTGCGTCGCCCGCAGTTGGTGATGCGCGAGATTTTCTCTGCCGGCGTTCTTTCGCTCATCATCATTGTGGTGTCTGGTTTGTTCGTCGGAATGGTGCTCGGGTTGCAGGGCTATGAGACTTTGCAAACCTACGGTTCCGAGGAAGCCCTGGGCGTACTGGTTGCGCTTTCCCTGGTCCGGGAGTTGGGGCCTGTGGTGGCGGCGTTGTTGTTCGCCAGCCGGGCCGGTTCGGCGATCACGGCCGAGATTGGTTTGATGAAGGCCACGGAGCAGATTGCGGCGATGGAAATGATGGCGGTGGATCCGATCGCCCGCGTGGTCGCACCCCGTTTCTGGGGGGCCGTCATTTCAATGCCCCTGCTTGCGGCAATGTTCTCCGCCATGGGCATCTTCGGCGGCTATCTGGTCGGGGTCGTCCTGATCGGCGTGGACGACGGCTCATTCTGGTCGCAGATGCAGGCGGCAGTGGATTTTCGCCAAGACATCCTGAACGGGGTGATCAAGAGCGTGGTATTCGGTGTGGCGGTGACGGTCATTGCCCTGTTCGAAGGCTATGATGCCCCGCCCACGGCGGAAGGGGTGTCGAGGGCGACGACCCGAACCGTGGTGACATCCAGTCTGGCCATCCTGGCCCTGGATTTCGTGTTGACAGCTTTCATGTTCCGTGGAGTTTGAAAAATGGAGCGGACTACCCTGGATTTGTGGGTTGGTTTATTTGTGTTGGCGGGCCTCGGCGCACTGGTGTTCCTGGCAATGAAAGTAGGCAATATCGGGTCTTTCGATGCCGGCAAGACCTATGCCGTGACCGCCCGCTTCGACAATGTCGGCGGCCTGAAAGTACGCGCCCCGGTGAAAAGTGCTGGTGTGGTGGTGGGCCGGGTCGGGGAAATCCGGTTCAGCCCCAAGAATTACGAGGCCGTGGTGGTGCTGAATATCAATTCAGCCTATAAATTTCCCACCGACAGCAGTGCCTCGATCATGACCTCCGGTCTGCTCGGCGAACAATATGTGGCATTGGAAGCCGGCGCCGAAGAAAAGATGCTGGTTCAAGGCGATACCCTGAAGATCACTCAGGGCGCTGTTGTGCTGGAAAACCTGATCGGGCAGTTCCTCTATGGCAAAACTGGCGATGCCAGCAAGCCGACCACTCCGGCCAAGTAGGAATGTCTA
Organism: Parasulfuritortus sp.; assembly: GCA_031291185.1. Classification (GTDB taxonomy): domain Bacteria; phylum Pseudomonadota; class Gammaproteobacteria; order Burkholderiales; family Thiobacillaceae; genus Parasulfuritortus. The sequence goes on from JARLJM010000155.1 coordinate 2,622, forward strand.
CTTGACGCCAGGCTGGGTAACCCCGAAATTGCGGTATCTGGAATCACTTTTAAGGTAACAAGATCATGAAACAACTCTGGATTTATTTGTCAGTTTGCTTGGCGCTGTTGTTTTCAATGCCAGGCCGGGCTGATGTGGCGCCAGATGAACTGGCGCGCAACACCACCAACGAGGTGGTGCGCATCGTCAAGCAGGATCCGGACATCAAGAAGGGGCAGTCCCAGAAGGTCGATGCCCTGGTGCAAACAAAAATCCTGCCGCATTTCGATTTCCAGAAGATGACCAAACTGGCGGTAGCGCGTAACTGGAACATTGCAACGCCCGAACAGCAGACACAGTTGGTCAGCGAGTTCCAGAGCATGCTGGTGCATACCTATGCGGCCTCCATTTCCAGCGTCTCGGACTACAAGATCGACTTCCAGCCCCTGAAAATGTCCCCTGGCGATACCGATGTTACCGTGAACACCGTCGTCACCCGGCCCGGTTCGCCGCCGATTTCGATCGATTACCGCATGGAAAAGCAGGGCTCGACCTGGAAGGTCTATGACGTCCTGGTCGATAGTGTCAGCCTGGTGACCACGAACCGCAGCAGTTTCAATTCCGAAGTGCGCCGGTCCGGCATCAATGGCCTGATCCAGGCCATGGTTCGCCGCAACAAACAGTCGAGCAACTGAGCAATATGCGGCTTGAAAACGGCATCGCCTATCCGGAAGGGGACCTGACGCTGGGACAGGTGATGCGGGTCAGGGCGGAAGGCGAACAGTTGCTGGCCAACGGAGCAACCACGTTCGATCTGACCGGCCTCGGCAAGGTCGACTCCTCTGCTCTCAGTCTGTTCATGAACTGGAGTCGCTTGGCGCTGGTTCAAGGTCATACCCTCGAATTCAAAAACACACCTGCGAGTCTGTTGAGTCTGGCCAAGCTCTACGGTGTGGCCGAGCTGGTCAATCTAAGCTGATGGCACCGGCTGTTCGCCTGCGCGCTTTGGACAAGCGCTATCCGGCCGTTCATGCCCTGCGCAGTGTCGATCTGGTAGTGGAGCAGGGCGAGTTCTTCGCCTTGCTCGGCCCAAACGGGGCGGGCAAGACTACGTTGATCAGCCTGCTGGCTGGCCTGGCCCGACCGACTGGCGGCACGGCTGAAGTGATGGGCTTCGATGTAGTCCGGCACTATCGTGAGGCCCGGCGTAACCTGGGCGTGGTACCTCAGGAACTGGTCTACGATGCCTTTTTTACAGTCCGGGAAATGCTGCAGTTCCAGTCCGGCTACTTCGGCTTGCGTCGCAACGAGGCCTGGATCGATGAGTTGCTGGAAAATCTTGGCCTGACCGACAAGGCGGATACCTATACCCGGACCCTGTCGGGCGGCATGAAGCGTCGCCTGCTGGTTGCCCAGGCGCTGGTTCACAAGCCGCCGGTCATTGTTCTGGACGAGCCCACCGCCGGGGTCGATGTGGGTCTGCGGCAATCCCTCTGGGCCTTCATTCGCCGGCTCAATTGCGAGGGCCACACGATTCTGCTGACCACGCATTATCTGGAAGAGGCCGAAACCCTGTGTCAGCGGGTGGCGATGCTCAAGGCTGGCCAGATCGTTGCCCTGGATCGCACGGCCAATCTGCTCCATGCCGACCGGGATCTTAAGCTTGTATTGAAGCTGGATCGCACGGTCCTGCCCGAATCCTTGTCGGGTCAGTTGGTTGAGCAACAGGGTGACCGTTTTGTCCTGGCGCTGCCGGAATACGGTCAGTTGGAGGCGGTGCTCGGCACCTTGCGCCAAGCGGGTGTGAGGATCGAGGAAATGGAATTGCGCCAGGCCGATCTGGAAGACGTCTTCCTCAAGTTGATGGGGCAGGGGAGCTAGCCCATGTACGGTTTCAAGACCCTGCTGTACAAAGAAATCCTGCGTTTCTGGAAGGTACTGCTGCAGACCGTGATGGCACCGGTATTGACTGCGCTGCTGTATCTGTTGATCTTCGCCAGCGTGCTGAAAGAGCATGTCCAGGTTTATCCCGGAGTGAGCTATACCGCTTTTCTGATGCCCGGCCTGATCATGATGTCGCTACTCCAGAATGCCTTTGCCAATGGCTCCTCCAGCCTGATTCAGTCAAAGCAGAACGGCAACATCGTGTTCGTGTTGTTGCCGCCAATCTCCAATTTCGAGTTTTTCGCGGCCTATCTGATTGCCTCCATCGTGCGCGGACTGGTAGTGGGGTTAGGCGTGCTGCTGGTGGGGTTGTTGTTTACCAAGCTCGATATCGCGCACCCGGTCTGGGTCTTGGTCTTCGCCCTGCTGGCGGGCGCGGCGTTTTCTGCGCTAGGCATTGTTGCCGGTATCTGGGCTGACAAATACGATCACATCGCCGGGGTTCAGAATTTCATCATCATGCCGCTGACTTTCCTGTCCGGGGTGTTCTATTCGATCCATGCGCTACCGCCCTTCTGGCAAGCTATTTCACACTACAACCCGGTGTTTTTCATGATCGATGGTTTCCGCTATGGTTTTCATGGTGTCTCCGACGTTGATCCCTGGTTGTCAATGGCTGTCGTCCTTCCTGTGGCGCTGGTCCTGTCCTGGATTCCTTTGCAGCTTATCCGTACCGGCTATAAACTGCGCAGTTGATTTTTCAAGAAGAACAACATGATTACTTCCCAGCAAATCGAGACCTGGATCCGGGCAGCCTTGCCCTGTGACTTTATCAAAGTGGAGGGCGATGACGGCCAGCATTTCAGCGCCGTCATCGTCAGCGCCAAATTCCGTGACCTGATGCGGGTCGCCCAGCACCAGCTAGTCTACCGAGCCCTAGGCGAACGGATGCATAACGAAATCCACGCCCTGTCCATGCGGACCATGACGCCTGAAGAATGGCGGGCCGAAAATGGATAAGCTGGTTATCCAGGGTGGGCAAAAGCTGTCTGGTGAAGTCACTATCTCCGGCGCGAAAAATGCCGCCTTGCCCATACTCTGTGCAGTGTTGCTGACGGCTGAGCCGCTGGAACTGACCAATGTGCCGGACCTAAACGACATCGGCACCATGCTCAAGCTGCTGGAGCAGATGGGCGTCAAGGTCAGCCGCAATGGCGCCAATGTCACCCTCGATGCTTCCGGACTGAACAACCCGGTGGCACCCTATGAAATGGTCAAGACCATGCGGGCTTCGATTCTGGTGCTCGGGCCGCTGGTCGGCCGATGTGGCGAGGCACGTGTTTCCCTGCCCGGCGGCTGTGCCATCGGAGCCCGGCCGGTCGACCAGCACATCAAGGGGCTGCAGGCCATGGGTGCCGATGTTTCCGTTGAACATGGCTATGTCCACGCCAAGGTGGGCCGGCTGAAGGGCGCCCGGCTGTTTACCGATATGGTGACCGTGACCGGGACCGAGAACCTCATGATGGCCGCCTGTCTGGCCGAAGGCGAAACGGTGATCGAGAATGCAGCACGCGAGCCGGAGGTGGTCGATCTGGCCCAATGCCTGATCGCCATGGGCGCGCGCATTTCCGGTGCGGGTACCGACGTGATCCGCATCCAGGGCGTGGACCGGCTGCATGGCGCGCATCATCGCATCATGCCGGACCGGATCGAGACCGGCACCTTCCTTTGCGCTGTGGCCGCGGCTGGCGGCGAGGTGAAACTGAACGGAACCTCCAGCGGTTATCTCGATGCGGTCATCGACAAGTTGATGGATGCTGGTTGTGATGTCGTCAGCGAAAAGACCTCCGGTGCCGAATCCATCATCATTCGCTCAGCGGGCCAACTCAAGGCCGTTTCCCTGCGCACCTCACCCTATCCGGCGTTTCCGACCGACATGCAGGCCCAGTTCATGGCGATCAACTGCGTGGCCGAGGGCACCTCGATCATTCGTGAAACCATCTTCGAGAATCGCTTCATGCACGCGGTCGAGCTGACCCGGCTCGGCGCAGACATCAAGATCGACGGCAACACCGCCGTGGTGAAGGGCGTGGCCCGACTCCAGGGGGCGACGGTCATGGCGACCGACCTGCGTGCTTCGGCCAGTCTGGTCATTGCCGGTCTGGTGGCAGAAGGCGAGACGCATATCGAGCGCATCTATCACCTAGACCGGGGCTATGAGCACATCGAACGCAAGCTGACTGGTCTCGGCGCACGAATTGGAAGAGTAAAGGCATGACTCAGGTAACCCTGGCCCTGTCCAAGGGCCGCATCTTCGAAGAAACCCTGCCCTTGCTGGCGGCCGCAGGCATCACCCCGGACGAGAATCCGGAGTCCTCGCGCAAGCTCATCATCGGCACCAACCGTCCCGATGTGCGGCTGATCATCGTCCGGGCATCCGACGTGCCGACCTATGTCCAGCATGGCGCGGCCGACCTTGGTATCGCGGGCAAGGATGTGCTGGTCGAACACGGCGGGGAAGGCTTGTACCAGCCGGTCGATCTCAACATCGCCAAGTGCCGGATGATGGTGGCCACGCCGGTCGGCTTCGACTATGAAGCAGCGGTACGTCGCGGGGCGCGGCTGCGGGTGGCGACCAAATACACCCAGACCGCCCGGCTGCATTTTGCCGCCAAAGGGGTTCATATCGACCTGATCAAGCTCTACGGTTCGATGGAACTGGCGCCGCTGGTCGGGCTGTCCGATGTGATCGTCGATCTGGTCTCTACCGGTGGCACGCTGAAGGCCAACAACCTGGTTGCGGTGGAAGAGATCATGCAGATCAGTTCCCGTCTGGTCGTCAATCAGGCAGCGATGAAGCTGAAACACGACCTTATCCAGCCCATCGTCGAGACCTTCCGCAAAGCCGCCTCGGCCTGATTGCCGGGGCTATAATGCCTTTTTGATCCTGTATCCGGTTCCATCATGACCATTACCCGCCTCGATTCAACCCAGCAGGACTTCCAGTCCGCCCTGAAACAGTTGCTCAGTTTCTCGTCCGAGACCGACAAGAGCGTGTCCGATGCGGTCGATGAAATCCTCACCGCCGTGCGCACGAGAGGCGACGCCGCCGTTCTTGAATATACGGCCCGCTTCGACCGACTCAAGGTGGACAGCATGGCCGCGCTGGAACTGCCCAAAGCCCGTCTCCAGGCCGCGCTGGAAGGCTTGCCGCTTCAACTTGAAAAAGCCTTGCGCGAGGCCGCCGAGCGGGTGCGCGTCTATCACGAAAATCAGCTCATGGCGTCCTGGACCTACACCGAGGCCGACGGCACGGTGCTGGGCCAGCAGGTCACGGCGCTGGACCGGGTCGGTCTCTATGTGCCCGGCGGCAAGGCGGCCTACCCCTCGTCGGTGCTGATGAATGCGGTGCCCGCCAAAGTGGCCGGCGTGAAGGAACTGATCATGGTGGTGCCGACGCCGGACGGTATCCTGAACGAACTGGTACTCGCCGCTGCCGCCGTGTCCGGCGTCGACCGGGTGTTCACCATCGGCGGCGCCCAGGCAGTCGGCGCGATGGCCTATGGCACCGAGACCGTGCCCCAGGTTGACAAGATTGTCGGCCCCGGCAACGCCTACGTGGCCGAGGCCAAGCGCCGCGTGTTCGGCATCGTTGGCATCGACATGATTGCCGGTCCGTCCGAAATCCTGATCATCTGCGACGGCAAGACCAATCCGGACTGGATCGCCATGGACCTGTTCTCACAGGCCGAACACGACGAACTGGCCCAGTCCATCCTGATCTCGCCGGATGCTGCTTTTCTTGATGCCGTCCAGGCCAGTATTGCCAAGCTGATGCCGACCATGCCGCGTCTGGAAGTGATCCGCACCTCCATTACCAACCGGGGTGGCCTGATCAAGTGTCGTGATCTCGATGAAGCTGCCGAGATTGCCAACATCATCGCCCCCGAGCATCTGGAACTGTCAGTTGAAGACCCGGATGCCATGCTGCCAAAGATTCGTCATGCGGGCGCCATCTTCATGGGCCGCAACACCTGCGAGGCGCTGGGCGACTATTGCGCCGGTCCCAACCACGTGTTGCCGACTTCACGCACGGCGCGCTTCTCCTCACCGCTCGGCGTCTATGATTTCCAGAAGCGGTCCAGCCTGATCCACGTCTCCAAGGCGGGCGCCAAGACCCTGGGTGAGATTGCGGCGGCCTTGGCTTATGGCGAGGGTCTTCAGGCCCATGCCCGCTCGGCGGAGTACCGAATCGAAGGGTGAGGAACTTCGAGGCAGGATGGATCGCTTGAGCCCCATGAAGCCGCCATCCTGTCATTCATGTCCCCAGCATTGAATGATGGCTGACTATATCGACAGCCTGCGGGCCGAGCAGGTCAAACTTCTCTATAGTAACGTCCCGGCCTCGTTGTTAGGTCAGGTCGTGCTGGCCCTGATCTTCGTTATTGTCCAGTCTGAGGTGATTGCGCCGGCGATCCTGGCGGGATGGCTGATTTTGCTTTTGATCATTCTGCTGGGCTGGCTAATCCTGTTTCGGCTATGGCGTCGCAGTGGCGTTGATTGCGCCGGGGCATACGATCCACGCTGGTTGCTTCGGTTCCGGATTTTGTCCATTGCCCTGGGTGGGGTGTGGGGCATTGGCGGGGCGCTGATGTTCCCGCCTGACGATACGCTCCATCAGGTTTTTCTTCTCCTCGTACTGGGCGGCCTGGCCTCTGCCGCAGTGATCGGGATAGCGATCGAGCCTGTTTCAACGATCAGCTTCGTGCTCCCCACGGCCTTGCCGATCTTGGTACGCATGGTAATGGAGGGCAGCGAGTTTGCCCTGGCCGCGGCCTTGATGTCCGGACTTTTTATGTCGTTCATCACGCTGGGCGGGCTTCGTGTCGGGCAAAACTTCAAGGAAAATGTCCGATTGCATGTCGAGGCCAGACTGCGCGAGCAGGCTTTGCAACAGAGCGAGGCCGAACTGCGGTTGGCAAAGGAACAATCCGATGAGGCGAACCGGGCCAAGAGCGAGTTCCTGGCAAGGATGAGCCACGAACTGCGCACGCCACTCAATGCCATCATCGGCTTTGCCCAGATGCTCGACATGGGGGTCCCGGCTCCGTTGAGTCCCGAACAGAAGGAGTCGATCGGGTACATCCTGAATGGTGGCCATCATCTGCTCGGGTTGATCAACGAAGTGCTCGATCTGGCGCGTATCGAGGCGGGTAAACTGGATGTCGAGGTTGAAGCCATTGTTCTCGACGATGCCATCGAACAGGCAGTCACCCTGACTGTACCCATTGCAAGCCGTCGCCAGATCGCAATCCGGACCGATCGCGCCACGGACATGTTCGTTTTTGCGGATGCGGCGCGGCTTCGTCAGATATTGCTGAACCTGTTATCCAATGCGGTGAAATACAACTGCGTGGGCGGCGAGGTCACGGTGTCCTGCCAGGCCCGTGGTGATTTTTGCCGCATCACCGTGATGGACACCGGATCGGGTATTCCGGAAGAACTGCAATCACAGTTATTCGAGCCATTCCAGCGACTTGGTGCCGAGCGCACTGTAATTGAAGGGACGGGAATCGGTCTTGTCATTTGCAAGAGGCTGGCTGAGGCGATGGGAGGGCGCATCGGCTTCGATAGCCGTGTGGGAACTGGTAGCCGCTTCTGGTTTGAACTGCCTGCGGCGTCGCGGAGTGTGGCTCAAGCTCTTGTTCCCGTAGCGGTTGAGCAGCCTGTTGACGGGGGTTCTGTCATTTATGGCCGTGTGCTTTATGTTGAGGACAATCCTTTCAATCAGTCGGTAATGCAGATGGTTTTTCGCCAATTTCCGGATATAGAACTGCTCATCGCCGAGTGTGCAGAAACCGGGCTGGCCCTGGTGCGGAGCAATCCTCCGGACCTGGTTCTCATGGACAACAATCTGCCTGGAATGAGTGGGCTTGCCGCCATGAGGTCGCTCAAGTCAGACCCTCTGACTTGCCATATACCGGTTGTAGCCGTTACCGCCTCAGCCATGCCCATCGATATTCGCGACGGCATTGAGGCGGGATTCATGGCCTATCTCACCAAGCCGTTCGATGTGCTCGAATTGATCGGGCTGGTACGCAAGGTTCTGCAAGGGGAAGGCCGTCCTCTCGAAACGGTGCAATCAGGTCAAAATTTCCTGTAGCGCTTCCGTCAGTGCCTGGCATTGCGCATCCGTTCCCACTGTAATCCTCAGAAATTGCTCGATGCGCGGCAGCTTGAAATGCCGCACGATGATGCTTCGTGCTCTCAGTGCCTGGGCCAAATCGCCGGCATCGCGGCTCTTATGCCGGGCAAAAAGGAAGTTGGCTGCGGATGGCAAGACCTGGAAACCCAGCTTTTCCAATTCATCTGTCAGCCAGTCACGGCTCTTGATGACAGCTTGCCGGGTTGCTTCAAAGTGGGCGCGGTCTTCCATGGCGGCGGCGGCGCCGACGATGGCCAGGCGGTCCAGCGGATAGGAGTTGAAGCTGTTTTTTACCCGTTCCAGGGCTTCGATCAGGCTGGCGTCGCCCATTGCGAAGCCGACCCGCAGACCGGCCAGCGAGCGGGATTTGGACAGGGTCTGGACCACAAGCAGGTTGGGATGACGGCCGATCAGACACACGGCGCTTTCGCCGCCGAAGTCGACATAGGCTTCATCCACGACGACTACCGAATCCGGATGTGCGGCCAGCAGGCGCTCGATATCGCTCAGCGGCAGTTGGCGACCAGTCGGCGCGTTGGGATTGGGGAAGATGATGCCGCCGTTGGGCCGGTCATAATCGACTACGTTAATTGAAAAATCGTCGGCAAGCGGCACGGTCTCATATGCGACGCCGTACAGACCGCAATAGACCGGATAGAAACTGTATGTGATGTCAGGGAACAGGATCGGCTTGTCGTGATTGAGCAGGGCCTGAAAGACATGGGCCAACACTTCGTCGGAACCATTGCCCACAAAGACCTGAGCCGGCGAGAGGCCGTTGAATTTGGCCACGGCCTCTTTGAGTCGATCAGCATTGGGGTCCGGGTACAGGCGCAAGCTGTCGCCGACTTCGGCGCTCAGCGCTTCCAGCACCTTGGGCGACGGGCCATAGGGGTTTTCGTTGGTGTTGAGTTTGATCAGGTTGGCGAGCTTGGGTTGTTCGCCCGGTACATAGGGCGTCAGCTCGTGGACCAGGGTGCTCCAGAAACGGCTCATGGTAGGTATCAGAGTAGAAACAAAGCGGCGAGGGAATGGTATCATGACCACCACACTTGCCCGTTTGCATTACATACAAGCCGACTCCAATGCGGAAATCCGAAGTCTCCCGCGATACCCTCGAAACCCGAATCATCGTCAATCTTGACCTCGATGGCACGGGTGTTTCCAAACTTCAGACCGGCGTGGGTTTTCTTGATCACATGCTGGATCAGGTTGCCCGCCATGGCCTGATCGACCTGGAAATCCGGGCCGAGGGCGATCGTCACATCGACGATCACCACACTGTCGAGGACATCGGCATTGCCCTGGGGCAGGCCTTTGCCAAGGCGCTGGGCGACAAGAAGGGCATTCGCCGCTATGGCCATGCCTATGTGCCGCTGGACGAGGCCTTGTCTCGCGTTGTCATTGATCTGTCCGGCCGGCCCGGTCTCGAATACCACCTCGATTTCACACGCGCCCGCATCGGCGAGTTCGACGTCGATCTGTTTCGGGAGTTTTTCCAGGGCTTCGTCAATCACGCCGGGGTGACGTTGCACATCGACGGCCTGCGCGGCATCAATGCCCACCACCAGGCCGAGACGGTGTTCAAGGCATTCGGCCGGGCGCTACGCATGGCGCTGGAAGCCGATCCGCGCATGGGCGATATCCTGCCTTCCACCAAGGGTGCTCTGTAATGGCGGTCGACATCGCCGTGGTCGATTACGGCATGGGTAATCTGCATTCGGTGGCCAAGGCCCTGGAACATGTCGCCAAGGGCGCTTCGGTAGCCGTGACCGGCGATGCACAGACCATCCTGGAGGCGGGCCGCGTGGTCTTCCCCGGTCAGGGTGCCGCGCCCGACTGCATGCGCGAGATCGATGCCCGCGGTCTGCGCGAGGTCATTGTCCGCTCGGCCAGGGAAAAACCCTTTCTGGGTATCTGCATGGGTCTCCAGGTATTGTTCGACCATAGCGATGAAGGTGATACACCTTGCCTGGGAGTCTTCCAGGGCCAGGTCAAACGTTTCTCACAGGACAAGATGGTGGATGCCCAGGGCAGTCGCCTCAAGGTGCCGCACATGGGCTGGAACAATGTGCTTCAGCTGAGGCCGCACCCGCTTTGGGCGGGTATCGACAACGGCGCTCGCTTCTATTTTGTTCACAGTTATTTCGTGGTTCCGGAGCAGCCAGCGCTGGCTGTGGGCTACACTGATTATCCTTCCCAATTTGTCTGCGCCTGTGCGCGGGATAACGTATTCGCGGTACAGTTTCACCCCGAGAAAAGCGCGTCGGCAGGTTTGCGTCTGCTGGCCAATTTCGTTACCTGGAACGGTATTCCAGCTTAATCAGCGAGAGTTCAGCAATGCTCATTATTCCGGCTATCGACCTCAAGGATGGTCACTGCGTACGCTTGCGCCAAGGCGAGATGGACAGCGCCACGGTGTTTTCCGAAGATCCGGCCGCGATGGCCCGCAAATGGGTGGAAAGCGGCGCCCGAAGATTGCATCTGGTCGACCTGAACGGCGCATTTGCCGGCAAGCCGGTCAATGAAGCTGCGATCAAGGCCATTACCGATGCCGTAGGAGAGGAAATTCCGGTTCAACTGGGCGGCGGCATCCGCGACCTGGATACCATTGAACGGTATCTGGATAGTGGCATCCGGTACGTCATCATCGGCAGCGCGGCAGTGAAGAACCCAGGCTTCCTGCACGACGCTTGCAATGCCTTTCCCGGACATGTCATTGTCGGTCTGGATGCCAAGGACGGCATGGTCGCGGTGGATGGCTGGTCGAAAGTCACTCACCACGAAGTGGTCGATCTGGCCAGGCGGTTCGAGGGTTACGGTGTCGAGGCCGTGGTCTATACCGACATCGGCCGGGACGGCATGCTGTCCGGCGTTAATGTCGATGCCACGGTGCGACTGGCCCAGGCGCTGACCATTCCGGTCATCGCCAGTGGCGGCATTACAAATCTGGATGACATCCGCAAGCTGTGCGCGGTGGAAGGCGAAGGTGTCATGGGCGCCATCACCGGTCGTGCCATCTACGAAGGTACGCTCGATTTCGTGGCGGCGCAGAAGCTGGCCGACGAGCTCGGCAAACCCTGATGGGTCTCGCTAAGCGGATCATCCCCTGTCTCGATGTCACCGCCGGCCGGGTGGTGAAGGGGGTCAATTTCGTCAACCTGCGCGATGCCGGCGACCCGGTCGAAATTGCCCGTCGCTACGATGAGCAAGGCGCCGACGAACTGACCTTTCTCGACATCACGGCCAGTTCCGACGACCGGGACCTGATCCTGCAGATCATCGAAGACGTGGCGGCTCAGGTATTCATCCCCCTGACGGTGGGCGGTGGCGTGCGACAGCCTGGCGACGTGCTGCGCCTCCTGAATGCCGGTGCGGACAAGGTTTCCATCAACACATCGGCGGTGACCAATCCGCAGCTGGTGAAGGACTGTTCCGGGCGTTTTGGCTCTCAGTGCATCGTCGTCGCCATCGACGCCAAGCAGACTGTCTGGGGCGCCAATCCGAAGTGGGAAGTCTTCACTCATGGCGGCCGCCGGGCGACCGGCCTGGATGCGGTGGAGTGGGGTAAAAAGATGCAGGAATTGGGAGCCGGCGAAATCCTGCTGACCAGCATGGATCGTGACGGCGCCAAGATCGGCTTCGACCTGAACCTGACCCGTGCCTTTTCCGATGCGCTCAACATCCCGATCATCGCCAGCGGAGGTGTCGGCAATCTGCAGCATCTGGCCGACGGGGTGGTAAGGGGCGGCGCGGACGCCGTGCTTGCCGCCAGTATCTTCCATTTCGGCGAATACACGGTCGAGCAAGCCAAGCGGGCCATGGCCGAACAGGGCATCGAGGTGCGTCTGTGAGTGAAACGTGGCTGAACAAGATCAATTGGTCCGAAGAGGGACTGGTACCTGCCATCGCGCAGGATGCAGTCAGCGGTGAAATACTCATGGTTGCCTGGATGAATCGGGAGGCGCTGAAAATGACGGCTTCCCTGAGCGAGGCGGTCTATTGGTCGCGTTCCAGGAAAAAACTGTGGCACAAGGGCGAGGAGTCCGGTCATACCCAGAAGGTGCTGGAAATCCGTACCGATTGCGATGAAGACGTTGTTCTGCTCAAGGTTGAACAGACTGGCGGTATCGCCTGTCATACCGGCAGGAAAAGCTGCTTTTTCCAGAAGTTGGACGGTAACGAGTGGAAGCCGGTTGAACCAGTCCTCAAGGATCCCCACGAGATTTACAAAAAATGAGTAACGACATCCTGGCTCGTCTGGCGGATACTCTGGAGGCACGCAAGCAGGCTGATCCCCAGTCGTCCTACGTGGCCAAGCTCTACCACAAGGGCCTGGATGCCATTCTGAAAAAGGTGGCGGAAGAGGCGGCCGAAACCATCATGGCAGCCAAGGATGGCGAGCGGGACAAGATCATTTACGAAACGGCTGATCTCTGGTTCCATTCTCTCGTGCTGTTGGCGCAGCAGGGTATACGCCCCGAGGATGTGCTGAACGAACTGGCCCGTCGCGAAGGCCTGTCCGGTCTTGTAGAGAAGGCTGGACGCAAGGAGTTGTCATGACTGACTGCATATTCTGCAAGATCGTGGCGGGCGAGATTCCGTCGAAGAAGGTATACGAGGATGATGAAGTCTTGGCTTTTCATGACATCAACCCGGCTGCCCCGGTTCACTTCATGATTATCCCCAAGCGCCATGTGAAGAGCCTTGAAGCGTGCGATACGTCGCACCAGGATGTTCTGGGAAAAATTCTCTTGCTGGCGCCGAAGCTGGCCCGTGAGCAGGGGCTGTCAGATGGTTTCAAGACCGTGATCAACACGGGCGTGGGCGGCGGCCAATTGGTCATGCATCTGCATGTCCATGTGCTGGGCGGTGGTAAACTGCAGCACGTTTAACGCTTTGGATTGAGGAGACTGAAATGGGTGATTTATTCGCGCCTTCGCATTTGTTGTTGATTCTGCTGATAGTGGTGCTGATTTTTGGTACCAAGAAGCTTCGTAATATTGGCTCCGATCTTGGTGGGGCCGTGAAGGGTTTCAAGGACTCGATGAAAGAAGAGCAGAACAAGCCGACCGAATTGCCCAGGCAGGAACAAGCTGCTGGCAGCACCATTGAGGGTGAAGTCCGGGAGAAGCAGCACAGCTGATTCGAGCGGGGTTTTGTCCTCATGCCGTTGCGTGAGGCAAGCCCGTACATGACCGCGAATTACTAAACCTCAGACGACCTTATGTTTGGTATCGGATTCTCCGAACTCCTGCTGATCGGTGTCGTCGCGCTGATTGTCATCGGCCCGGAACGTCTGCCCAAGGTAGCGCGTACGGCGGGTGCCTGGATCGGTCGACTCAATCGCTATACCGCCCAGATCAAGGCTGATATCAATCGCGAAATGCATCTGGATGAATTGCGTAGTGCGCAGCAGTCCATGAAGGACTCAGTCCAGAAATATGAAATCATGGCTGAGGAAGCCAGCCAGAAGGTCAAGCAGGAAGCGGGCGACATGCACAAGGCTGTCCAGGCTGTTACCGATGACATCGCCTCCGATCCGAATGCGCAGACCATCCCGGTCGAGGCACCGGAACACAAGGCTTCCTGATCAATGGATTCCGCATCAACCTTTATCGCTCATTTGCTGGAACTGCGTGATCGTCTGCTACGTTCGGTAATTGCCTGGGCCATCCTGTTCCTTTGTTTGTTTCCCTTCGCCAACAAGCTTTACGCCCTCTTGGCGAAACCGATGCTCTCCAAGCTGCCGCAGGGCAGCCACATGATTGCCACCGAGGTTGTCACCCCGTTCTTCGTGCCGCTGAAAGTGGCCATGATGACGGCTTTGCTTGGGGCGTTGCCTTATATCCTTTACCAGATATGGGCTTTTATCGCGCCGGGTTTGTACGCCCATGAAAAGAAGATCATCCTGCCCTTGGTCGTGGCTAGCATCATGTTGTTTGCCTGCGGCATGGCCTTTGCCTATTTCATGGTTTTTCCGGTGATTTTCGGTTTTGTCATAGGCAGCGCGCCCCAGGGCGTCGAAGTGATGACCGACATCGACAAGTACCTGGATTTCGTCATCACCATGTTCCTGGCCTTTGGAATAACCTTTGAGGTGCCAATCATCGTGGTGGCATTGACCATGATGGGGCTGGTCGAGGTTGCCAAATTCAAGGAAATCCGGCCCTATGTCATCGTCGGGGCTTTCGTGATTGGCGCCGTCTTTACCCCGCCGGACGTGATTTCCCAGACCATGCTGGCCGTGCCCTTGTGGTTTCTCTATGAACTCGGCGTATTCGTTGCTGGCTGGCTGGTCAAGCGTAAACCGGTAGGTGAGGCGTCTGACGAGTACCGGCCAATGACTGAGGAAGAAATTGAGGCGGAATTCAATCGCAGCGACAAATGAAGGCACCAATGCGGTGCTATGCCAAAACAAAACGCACCGTATAGGTGCGTTTTGTTTTGGTGCGTGTGCGACAAAACGAAACAAATCAATGCACTAAAATAAGGCATGCTATTTGCTAGAAATCCCGGATCGACTATTTGGGTGAATGTTATGGATGCTTTCAAGACAGGTTCCGATATGATTTTCGTGCTGCTCGGCGCGATTATGGTGCTGGCCATGCACGCCGGGTTTGCGTTCCTGGAACTGGGAACCGTGCGCAAGAAAAATCAGGTCAACGCGTTGGTCAAGATACTGACCGATTTCAGCGTCTCGACTATTGCCTATTTCTTCATTGGCTACGGCATCGCCTATGGCATCCACTTCATGAGTGGTGCGGATGTTCTCGCCCAGAAAAGTGGTTACGACCTGGTCAAGTTCTTCTTCCTGTTGACCTTTGCGGCGGCGATCCCGGCCATTGTTTCAGGCGGCATCGCCGAACGCGCCAAGTTCAACCCGCAACTCATGGCAACCTTCGCGTTGGTGGGATTCGTCTATCCGTTTTTCGAAGGCATTGCCTGGAATGGCAATCTGGGTGTTCAGGATTGGCTTCTGAGTGCCTTCGGTGCGAAGTTCCATGACTTTGCCGGCTCCGTTGTGGTGCACGCCATGGGCGGTTGGATAGCGCTGCCGGCTGTGTTGTTGCTGGGCGCCCGTCGTGGTCGCTACCGTCACGACGGCAATATTTCCGCCCATCCGCCATCGAGTATTCCCTTCCTGTCGCTCGGTGCCTGGATTTTGACCGTAGGCTGGTTCGGTTTTAACGTCATGTCGGCCCAGAGCGTGGCAACCGCGTCGGGTCTTGTCGCAGTGAATTCGTTGATGGCTCTGGTGGGCGGCACACTGGCGGCACTGGTAGTGGGCAAGAACGACCCCGGCTTCATTCACAACGGCCCGCTGGCTGGCCTGGTGGCAGTCTGCGCCGGCTCGGATGTCATGCACCCGGTTGGTGCACTGGCAACGGGGGCGATTGCCGGCGCAGTATTCGTCTGGATGTTCACGGTTACCCAGAACAAGTGGAAGATCGACGATGTGCTGGGTGTCTGGCCGTTGCATGGACTCTGCGGCGCCTGGGGTGGTATTGCCGCCGGAATCTTCGGTAGCCAGGCCCTGGGTGGTGTGGGTGGCGTCAGCTTCATGGCGCAATTGATCGGTACGTTGCTGGGGATATCGGTTGCCCTTATCGGCGGCGCCGTGGTTTATGGTTTGCTTAAACTCAGCATCGGCATCCGACTGGAACCTGAACAGGAATTCGAAGGCGCGGACCTCTCGATCCACAAGATTTCAGCTACTGCAGAGCGGGAAACAAGCTGGTAGGGCACTTAACTCAGGTCATATTGTTTAAGTTTCCGATACAGCGTTCGTTCAGTGACGCCTAGCGATTCGGCCACCGTGCGACGGTGGCCGTTGTGCTGGATCAACAGGTCCCTGATGTAATCCCGTTCCATGCCCTTTAGTGATGGCTGCACTGGATCGAGATTCACGGCATGTATCGTGGTCGATGGGTCGTTGCCGAACTGGATGTCTTCCGCGGTAATGACACCGCCCTGACAGCGCAACATGGCGCGTTGCAGCAGGTTGCGCAATTCCCGCACATTGCCTGGAAAATCATAGTGACGCAGCTTGCTGATGGCCGTTTTGTCCAGGTGGCTGGCTGGTCGGTTATCGCCTGACATGCGCGCGAGCAGGGCTTCGGCCAGGGCGGGGATGTCCTCGCGCCGTTCGCGTAGCGCGGGCAGTGTGACATCGATACCTGCCAGCCGGTAGTAGAGGTCCTGGCGGAAGAGTTTCTGGTCGATCCGGTTGAGCAGATTCCGGTTCGTGGCGGATACGATGCGGACATCGGCATGCAAGGTGTTGGTGCCACCCACTCGCCTGAATTCGCCGGTTTCCAGAACACGCAGCAGCTTGGCCTGTAGCGAGAGCGGGATTTCGGCCACCTCGTCCAGGAAGAGCGTGCCCTTGTCGGCCAGTTCGAACAGTCCCTTCTTTAATCCCGCGCTGCCGGTAAATGCCCCGCGCTCATGGCCGAATAGTTCCGACTCGAACATGTTCTCGGGTACGGCTGCGCAGTTGATCGCGATGAATGCACCCGAAGATCTGGGCGAGCGGTCATGGATGAAGCGGGCAGCCAACTCTTTGCCTACGCCGCTTTCGCCGAACAGCAGCACGGAGGCTTCGCATTCCGCCACCCGAACCAGATTGTCGACGCAAGATAGAAAGGCGGCCGAATGTCCAACCATGCGCATCACTTCGCAGCCCACGTCGGATTCGACTTCGAGGTGATACAGAATCTCGCCCAGGTAGGTCTGGCCGTCCAGTCCGCGAATCAGGTGACCACGGATACGGGTCCGTTCGGTCTGGCCATCGGCGTGAAAATGGGTATGCAGGACAACAGTCGCCTGTCCTTTTTCGAACAGGGCCTGATGCGGGCAATCCTCTCCGTTTTCGTGGCAAGGGCGGTCGGAGTGGTGGGATATCTCGTAGCAACGGCGGTTCAGCACATCTTTCAGCACTGCGCCATACGAGCGGCAATAACGCTGATTCGCCGCAACGATACG
>JARLJM010000156.1 GCA_031291185.1 Parasulfuritortus sp.
CAGGCACAGGCATTACCCGTCATACCCGATGCGCCCAATGTGGATGCACGCCACTATGAATTGCTGGATCCGAATTCCCGGCAGGTGCTGGCTGCTCGCGGCGCCGAGGAAAAAGCGCCGCCCGCCAGTCTTACCAAATTGATGACGACCTATCTCGTCTTCGAGTCGCTGGCCCAGGGCACTCTGAAGCTTGACCAGCAGGTTCCGGTCAGCGTGGCGGCCTGGAAGGCCGGTGGCTCGACCATGTTCCTCCAGCCCAATCTGCCGGCGACCGTGGAGCAGATGATCCGCGGCATGGTGGTGGTCTCCGGCAATGACGCGGCCGTGGCGCTGGGCGAGGCCGTGGCCGGCAACTCCGACAGTTTTGTACAGATGATGAACGCCACCGCACTGCAGCTGGGCATGACCGAAACCCATTTCGAAAGCGTCAACGGCTTGCCCAACACGACCAATCTGGTCAGCGCACGGGACATGGGCCTGCTCGCTGAAGACATCATGCGGCGGTTCCCCCAATACCTGCACTATTTCGCCGAACACTCCTTCACCTACAACAACGTCACCCAGGCAAACTGGAATCCACTGCTGTTCAGCGATCCCACCGTGACCGGCATGAAGACCGGCCACACCGACGAGGCGGGTTATTGCCTGGTTGCGACGGCCGTGCGCAACCATCATCCACTGGTGGCCGTGGTGCTTGGCTCGACGACGCGCAAGGCCAGTGCCGAAGCGGCCGAGGCCCTGCTGGATTACGGGTATCGGTTTTTCGAAACGCATCAAGCGTACAAGGCCGGACAGGCGATCGGCACGGTGCAGAACGATCAGGCGAGCCCGGCCCGGATTCAGCTGGGCGCCGCCTCGGATGTCTGGGCGACCGTACCGCTGGGGCGGTATGGCGCGCTCAAGCCCAGCCTGGACGTACCCGCGAACATGACCTTGCCGTTGAAGCGCGGCCAGACCGTTGGCCGGCTGATCCTGAGCGACGGCAACCGGGAAGTGGCCGAGGCTCCGCTGGTGACCCTGACCGCAGTTGACAAGGCCAGCTGGCTGGGTCATTGGTGGAACAAGGCCTTGACCTCCAGCCACCTCCGCTGACGAAATTCGCGACTACCGTCCAGCCGGCCGCTGGGGGTAAAAGGTCAGCGGGACCGATGAGGGAGGCGGGCTTTTCAGGATGTGCTTCTTCATCCTGCCCCTGACGTGCATCTCGCAGGCCCGGCAGTCGAAGGTCAGGGTCAGCTTTTCGTTGCCGTTGACCAGCACCATCGGCTCGGCCCGGACCTGGCCCTGCACGCCGGTCACGCCCTTGGCCTGCTTCGGACACAGACTGAACGAATAACGCAGACAGTGCTTGGTGATCATCAGCGACACTTCGCCCGCTTCCTCGTGGGCCTCGTAGGCGGACTCGATCAGCCTGACGCCGTGCCGGGCATAGAACGCCCGGGCTGACCGGTTGTAGACGTTGGCCAGATAGGACAGCGATTCCTCCGGGTACGGCACGGGCGGTTCGACTTCGGGTCGACGCTGCGGCCGGACATAGGCGGCCTGCCGCGCGGCTTCGAGTTGTTCCACCGCATCGCGCCTGAGTTTGTTGGCTACTGACGTGGGCACGAACCAGGGCTGACGCCATTCGACGACGAGTTCCCGCAGGATGAAATCGGTATTGCCGAGCCGGCCCAGCTGTTCGCGTAAACTTGATTCCGCCTTGTCGGCCTGCTGTGCCGGCTGTTTCTCGAAGTCGACTACTGCCCGGACCGCGATGCCGTCCTCGTCGGTCAGGGTCAGCTCGAAACCACTGGCGGTTTCGACGAAGCGGGCGCTCACCTCGATCCGCCGTTCGGCGGAGGTCCTGTTCAATGCCTGTTCCCAGGCGTGGTCGCGGTTGCGGCTGATGGCGACACCAACCTTCAGGCCGGGCAGGTCGGCCATCCGCTCGTTGGGCGAAACCCGCCACAGCCGGCCGCGCAGGTGTTCGACCACGTTGGCCTGCAGGCCGACCACCTCGCGCTTGTTCATGTAGGTCAGGCCATCGCCATTGGCCATGTCGGCGTCGGCCTCCATCTCGAACCCGTTGGGTCCGAGCTTGGTCACCGTGCCCAGCGGCAGGCCGACGAAGGCCGGGCTGTCGAAGGCGCCAATGTCGGCCTTGCGCCCATTCGAGAAGTAATCGGTCGCGCCGCGGTGGAAGGTCTTGTCCGGGTCCGGCTCGAACAGCAGCCGTGTGCGACCGCTGGAGGCGCGGGCGAGGTCGGGCCGCTGGTCGAGGATTTCGTCGAGCCGTTGTCGATAGTGGCCGGTGATGTTCTTGACGTAGCCCATCTCCTTGTAGCGGCCTTCGATCTTGAAGCTGCGTACCCCGGCGTCGATCAGGGCATGCAGGTTCGCGCTCTGGTTGTTGTCCTTGACCGAGAGCAGGTGTTTCTCGAAGGCCACCACCCGGCCCTGGCCGTCTTCCAGCGTGTAGGGCAGGCGGCAGGCCTGCGAGCAGTCGCCCCGGTTGGCGCTGCGCCCGGTCTGGGCGTGGCTGATGTAGCACTGACCGGAAAATGCGACGCACAGCGCGCCGTGGATGAAGTGCTCGATCACCACCTCGTCGGGCACGGCGGCGCGCACCGCGGCGATTTCCTGGAGGGTCAGCTCGCGCGCCAGGACGATCTGGGAGAAGCCTACGTCGGCCAGGAAGCGGGCCTTCTCCGGCGTCCGGATATCGCATTGGGTCGAGGCGTGCAGGTCGATCGGCGGCAGATCCAGTTCGAGCAGACCCATGTCCTGCACGATCAGGGCATCGACGCCGGCGTCGTACAGCTCGTGGATCAGCCGGCTGGCCGGCTCCAGTTCCGCGTCGTGCAGGATGGTGTTGAGCGTGGCGAAGATGCGGGCATGGTAGCGGTGCGCGAATGAAACCAGCTCGGCAATATCGCTGACCGAGTTGCCCGCGTTGTGCCGCGCGCCAAAATCCGGCCCGCCAATGTAGACCGCGTCGGCGCCGTGCAGGATGGCCTCGCGGCCGATGGCGGCGGTCTTGGCCGGGGCGAGTAGTTCGAGGGAACGGGCAGTCATAGGGGCGCGACTATACCGCCTCGGCGTGATGCGGGAAACGGATGACGAAGATGGTTCCGACACCGTCCGTCGCATCCTCGATTTCCACTGCCGCGCCGTGCCGCTGGGCGACCTCGCTGACGATGGCCAGGCCCAGCCCGCTGCCCGGCTGGCCGGAGCCGGACACCCGGTAGAAACGGTCGAAGACCCGTGTCCGCTCCTCCGGAGGAATACCCCGGCCGTTGTCCTCCACCCTCAGCCAGGCGCCACGCTCATAGCCGGTACGCAAGGTGATGTGGCCGCCATTCGGGGTATAGCGGATGGCGTTGTCGAGCAGGTTGTCGATCAGGTCGCGCAAGGCATGTTCGTCGCCGAACACCGGCAGTTGAACGCTGCCGCTTTCATAGCCCAGATCGATCTGCCTGGTCATCGCCTCCGGCACCCACTGCATGGCCGCCTCCTGCGCGATACGGTGCAGGTCGAGCGACTGCATGGGGATGCCTGCGCGCGCTTCGGGTTCGTTGCGGACCAGGGTGAGCAACTGGGTGACCAGGCGACTGCAACGGCCAGCACCTTCGCAAATCCCTTCCAGAGCCGCCTTGATCGCCGGCGGGGCGTCTTCCCGCCGGGCCAGTTCAGCCTGGGCGCGCAGCCCGGCGAAGGGGGTGCGCAACTGGTGGGCCGCATTGGCGATGAAGTTCTTTTGCTGCTCCATGGTGAGCTTGAGCCGCGCAATCAGCGCGTTCACCTCCTGGATCAGCGGCCGGATCTCGCCAGGGGCCATGCTGTCGTCCAGCGGCCGGAGGTCGTCGCCACGCCGTTTCGCCACGACCTGGCGGAGTTTTTCCAGCGGTTCGAAACCGCGCTTGAACCCGAGCCAGACCGCCAGGCCGGCGATCAGGATGAAGATGAACTGCGGGATGACGATGTTGCCGAGGATGCTGCGGCCCAAGGCCAGCCGGTCGTCGTCCGGCTCAGCCAGGACCAACACGAATTCGCTGCCCGGCATGCGCCGCGTGGTCTGAAAGCGCAAGGTCAGCAGCCGCACCTTGCCGCCGCCATAGATCGTGTCGCGCAGTTTCGTCCCCTGCGCGGACCAGTCGGCCGGCCTTGGCCGGGGCAGGCTGGCGTTGCCCAGTACAAGTTGGCCGCGCCGGTCGAAAAGACTGTAGACCAAACCCCTGGCACCATTGGGCAGAAGTTCATCCTGGCGTGGCAACGCCCCTTCGGCGGCCAGATCGAACCGGCTCGCCATCAAGCGCGCCCGTTCGATCAGCACAATGTCGTAAGGCTGGTTCGACAGCTTGAGCGCGGCGATGTAACCGGTCACGGTCGAAAACAGAACCAGCAGATAAAGCGGCGTGAACAGCCAGTTCACCAGATGGTGCTTGAGCGACAGGATGTCGTTTTCGTCGTCTTGTGCGGGCACGCTCAGGCCTTGTCCATCAGATAACCCAGGCCCCGCACGGTCCGGATGTCGACGCCGCCCGGCTCGAGCTTCTTGCGCAGGCGATGCATGTAGACCTCGATGGCGTTGGGCGTGACTTCGTCGCCCCAGGCGCACAGGCTTTCGATCAGTTTGTCCTTGCTGACTACCTTGCCCAGCCGGAACAGCAAGGTTTCAAGTACCGCCAGTTCGCGGGCCGACAACTCCACCGGCTCGCCGTTGACGGTCACCCGGCGACCCACGCTGTCGAATTCCAGACTACCGCAGGTGAGCATGGCCGCGCCGCCGCCCTGGCCGCGTCGCAGAAGGGCGCGCACCCTGGCCTCCAGTTCGGCCAGCGAAAACGGCTTGGTCAGGTAGTCGTCGGCTCCCAGATCCAGGCCCAGCACTCGGTCGTTGACCGAATCGCGCGCGGTCAGGATGATCACCGGCAGGCTGCGCTTGGCCGCCCGCAGCTGGCGCAAGACCATCAGGCCATCCATGCCGGGCAGGCTCAGGTCGAGGATGGCGAGGTCGTAACAGCCGTCGCGCAGCATGCCCAGCGCCTGTTCCCCATCCGCCACGTGGTCGGCCGCATAGCCCACGCCGGCCATGGCCCGGATCAGGCTGTCGGACAGCACTTCATCGTCTTCGACTATCAGGATGCGCATCTGGTGGCCTGTCTCTGCTGCGTAAGGATCATGTAAGTCGGCTTCATTACCATGCCCCCACCTGCGGTTCAAGGGGGACTGTGCAGGCATTCTATAAGGAGCCATCCATGTCTAAGAGTGCGATGAACTGGGCCGCCATCGACGCGGACCCGCGTTTTCAGAAGCTTCACAAGCGCAAGACCACGTTCCTGTGGAGCCTGATGATCATTTCCATGGTGTATTACTTCCTGCTGCCGATCGGCACCGCCTACTTCCAGGACATCTTCAAGATCAAGATCTGGGGGCCGTTCAACGTCGGCCTGCTGTTCGCGCTGTCCCAGTTCATCGTCGCCTGGGCGATTGCCGCGATCTATGCCAACCGCGCCAACACCGAGTTCGACGCGATGGCGCAGGAAATCATCAACGATGCCCACAACATCAAATAAGGACGGCGCCATGAACGCTAAACACCTCCTGTCTTCCCTGCCCCTGCTGGCGGCCAGCAGCCTTGCCTTCGCCGGCGAAGGCGCCGTTGCCGACGAGTGGAAATGGCTGACCTTCCTGGTCTTCGGCGGCATCATCGGCCTGACCATGTACATCACCTTCTGGGCCTCCAAGCGGGTCCATTCGACCAGCGAGTTCTATGCTGCCGGCCGCTCCATCTCCGGCATGCAGAACGGCTGGGCAATCGCGGGTGACTATCTGTCGGCCGCCTCGTTCCTCGGCATCGCCGGCCTGATTTCCCTGTACGGTTATGACGGCTTCATGTATTCGGTCGGCTTCCTGGTCGCCTACATCACCGTGCTGCTGGTCATCGCCGAGCCTTGCCGCAACATCGGCAAGTACACCCTGGGCGACATCCTGGCCTTCCGCAACGACCCCAAGAAGACCAAGACCATCGCCGCCATCTCGACCATCACCGTGTCGATCTTCTACCTGACCGCCCAGATGGTCGGCGGCGGCGTGCTGATCAAGACGCTGATCGGCATCGATTACGAAGTCTCGGTGATCGGCGTCGGCATCCTGATGCTGGCCTACGTGGTGTTCGGCGGCATGGTCGCGACCACCTGGGTGCAGATCGTCAAGGCCATCCTGCTGGTCATGGCCTCGCTGGTGCTGGTGGCGCTGGTCTGGGCACCCTACGGCTTCTCCCTGCCGGGCATTCTGGACGGCGTGGTGCACAATGACGGCATCCAGAAGCAGGTCGCCAAGCTGGTCGGCAACGCCGCGACCAACATGACGCCCGAAGAACTCGGCCAACGCTTCCTGGAGCCGGGCCTGTTCCTGAAGAACCCGATCGACCAGATCTCCCTGGGCATGGCCCTGGTGCTGGGCACAGCAGGCCTGCCGCACATCCTGATGCGCTTCTTCACCGTGCCGAATGCCAAGGAAGCCCGCAAGTCCGTGGTCTGGGCCATGGGCATCATCGGCGGCTTCTACGTCCTGACCCTGTTCCTGGGCATGGGCGCGGCGCTCAACGTCGGCCCCGCCAACATCATCGCACTGGACAAGGGCGGCAACATGGCTGCACCGATCCTGGCCCAGTACCTGGGTGGCGGCGCCAACTCCATGATGGGCAACTTCTTCCTCGCCTTCGTCGCCGCAGTGGCCTTCGCCACCATCGTCGCCGTGGTCGCCGGTCTGGTACTGGCCTCCGCCTCGGCCATGGCGCACGATATCTATGTCGGCGTCATCCGCGGCAACCAGGCCACACCGGACGAACAGGTGAAGGCCGCCCGGATTTCCTCGGTCATCGTCGGTATCGTCGCCATCGTCATCGGTATTGCCGCCAAGGGCCAGAACGTCGCCCACCTGGTCGGCATGGCCTTCGCCGTGGCGGCCTCCGGCAACCTGCCCGCGGTCTTCCTGACCCTGTACTGGAAGCGCTGCAACACCGGCGGCATCATCCTGGGCATGCTGGTCGGCTCCTTCTCCGCCATCGCGCTGGTCATGATGTCGCCCAACCTGACCTACCCGAAGGCGATCATCAAGGACGCCCAGGCGGTCCTCGATGGCACCCCGGCCAAGGATGCGGTCCCGGCCAAGGCCAGCGAAGGCTTCGTCTGCGAACTGTTCGCGGTCTGCCAGAACAAGGAAGCGGCCAAGCCCGCCACCGAAGCCAAACCGGGCGCGATCGAGAAACTGGCCAAGCTGAACGAAAAGATGGCCACGCTCACTGTTCCCGCCGATCTGGAGAAGGCCAAGAAGGACGCCGGCAAGCTTGAGAAGGACATCAAGAAAGCCCAGGATGACCTGAAGAAGTTCGAAGGCCAGACCACCAGCATCGTCGGACTTGAGAAGCCGCTGTTCCGCCTCAAGAACCCGGGCCTGCTGTCCATTCCGCTCGGCTTCCTGTGCGTGATCCTCGGCTCGCTGCTGTATCGCGACAAGCGCTCTGAAGAAATGTGGGACGAACTGTATGTCCGCCAAAACACCGGCATCCATGCGGAAGGTTCCGTGGCGCACTGAGCCCGGGACTCGCCCCAGCCGCCTTTCGGGGCGGCAGCAAAAAGCCCCTGCTGGTCAGAGGCTTTTTGTTTGGCATCTATTCAATCAATGGATATGGTACGCAAGGGCAACATAACCCGTATTCTGTGCGTGTGCCGATACCAGCGGGCTGTTCTTGATCGAATCTCCAAGCCATTTGTGCTGCCACTGCCAGTCAAGCCCCCAGGAGCCATTCAGGGGTATTTCGCCGGCCAGACCTAGTACGGGGTTCGTGGCTGCGCCTGGCACGTAGGCAGGTAAACCGCTATCGACGACCTTGGATGCGGACACGCCATACAGATGGCCCACATATTTTGCACTTCTTCTCTCGATCCCCGCTTGAGGGTAGAAAGACCAGCCACCAACATGAAACTCAGTCACGTAGGTCGCCTCCAGCAGCGACCCCGAAGATTCGAAATCATGAAATGCGTAGAGAAAAAAGGCACCTATCGGCGTGTCCTGAAAACTGCCTATCCCCAAAGGCAAAGGACTGCCACGGTCCTGAATCCCGTGGAGGCTTGTATCTCCGGACTTATAGCCTTCCATACTGATACGCCCGGCGATTTCAAGGTTGCCGTAGGCCAGGGGCAATACTTTGAAGCCAAGCGTATCCACCCTCGCATAGAATCGGCCATAGTCGAAATAGGCATAGGGTAGAAACAGGTGAGAGGTCTTCTGACCGCGTATCTGCCCCTGGGTGATGTAGGTTGCGGCCCCAAGGTCGCCATCAAACGGGATGGATGATGCCGCCTGAACACTGGTTATTTGTAAGAATACGCAAATCGGAAGAGCAATAAATTGTGTTGCCTTGATTGGCATGGATACGTATCCAGGTACCGATGGGGCAATCACTATATCAGACAGCAAATGGACGCCAGGAATACGGAATCATCATGACCGC
>JARLJM010000157.1 GCA_031291185.1 Parasulfuritortus sp.
TCTGGTTCCGGCACTGCAGGCCAGCAGGCAGGAGAACACCATGTCGAACTTTCAAACCGTCTTGTCGCACATGAACCGGGGCACCACCTATTCCTGGGATTTGACCGTTCTGCTCGGGCTGGGCATTCCGGTTGCCGGCCCGCTACGGGAAAACCTGTTGCACAGCAAGACCACCTCCGATGAAGCGGCCTATGTCGCCTCCCTCTACATCGGCAGATTGCTGTCCCGCAGGGCCAAATAACCCCACCCGAAACCGCGCTAACGTATACTTGGGGCCGCCCCGTTCTCACCTGGCCCGTACCCCGGATGCGCACACTGAATTCAAAATCGATCTGGCTTTCCCTGGCCCTGACCTGTCTTGTGCTGGTGGTCGCAAGCTTCGTACTCACTGCACAGCTGCATCTGCATCCCTGTCACCTTTGCATACTGCAACGCTTGCTGTTCATGCTGCTGTCGGGTTTCACCCTGCTGGCAGCCGTTTTTTCACCCGGTCTGACCAGCCGCCTGATCGGCATCCTCGCCCTGGCCACATCGGCCACCGGGATCGGCGTGGCAGGCTATCAGATCTGGTTGCAGGCGCAGCCGATGGATCCATTCTCCTGCACCTCCGGCACCCCGGAACTGATCGAACATATGGTGGACTGGCTGGGCCGACTGGCGCCCGAAATGTTCATGGCAACCGGCCTCTGCCAGGAGGTCGAACTGAGGATATTGACGCTGTCGCTGGCCGGATGGGCGCTGATTGCCTTCTCGGCCGCATTGATCGCGGGTGGCGTGGCATTGTGGAGCGGCCGCAAGAACCGCCCAGGCCGCCTCTGGTTCAGCGGTAACTAGCCAGCGCCTGCAGCTTGGCCCTGGCCTGGCCATTGGCCAGCACCTCGCGGGCCTTGTCCACCCCGTCCTGCAAGCTCCCGGTCAGCCCGGCCACGTAGATGGCCGCACCGGCATTGAGGGCGACGATGTCCCGCTCCGCGCCGGGAACGTTGTCCAGGGCCTTGAGGATCCGGTCCCGCGATTCCTCGACTGTCGCCACCTGTAGGGAACGGATGTCGTAAACGCCCAGCCCGAATTGCTCTGGATGCACGACGTACTCCCGCACCTCGTTGTCTCGCAACTCCCCCACCAGTGTCTCGCCGGAGATCGAGATTTCGTCCAGGCCTTCGCGGCCGTGGACGGTCATCGCGCGCACGGCGCCGAGTCGCTGCAACACCCGGACCTGGATGCCGACCAGATCGGGATGGAACACGCCCATGACCTGATTGGGCGCGCCGGCCGGGTTGGTCAGCGGTCCCAGGATGTTGAACAGGGTACGGATGCCCAGTTCCTTGCGTACCGGCGCGGCGTATTTCATTGCACCGTGGAAGTTGGGCGCGAACATGAAGCCCAGGCCGACCCGATCGATGCTGCGCGCCACCTCGTCCGGGCTCATGTTGATATTCACCCCCAGCGACTCCAGCACATCCGCGCTGCCCGACTTGGACGAGACGGAACGTCCGCCATGCTTGGCCACCCGTGCCCCGGCCGCGGCGGCCACGAAGGCGCCAGCGGTAGAGATATTGAAGGTATGCGCCGCATCGCCTCCAGTGCCGCAGGTATCAACCAGATGGGTGGTATCGGTCACCGGAACCTTGGTGGCGAACTCGCGCATCACCATGGCGGAGGCGGCGATCTCGCCGATGGTTTCCTTCTTCACCCGCAGGCCGGTTATCAATGCGGCGATCATGACCGGGCTCATCTCGCCGGTCATGATCTGGCGCATCAGCGACAGCATTTCGTCGTGAAATATTTCCCGGTGTTCGATGACCCGGGTCAGCGCCTCTTGCGGCTTCATCGACGCGGGTCCTCCAGGAAATTCTTCAGCAGCTGGTGGCCATGCTCGGTCAGCACCGATTCGGGATGGAACTGCACGCCTTCCACCGCCAGCGTCGTGTGGCGCACGCCCATGATCTCGCCGTCCTCGGTCCAGGCGGTGATCTCCAGGCAATCGGGAATCGTCTCGCGCTCGATCACCAGCGAGTGGTAGCGGGTCGCCGTGAACGGGTTGGGCAAATTGCGGAACACACCGATGTCCTTGTGCTGGATGGGCGAGGTCTTGCCGTGCATCAGTTGCTTGGCATGGACGATCCGGCCACCGAAGGCCTGGCCGATGCTCTGGTGGCCCAGGCAGACGCCCAGGATCGGCACCTTGCCAGCCATGGCCTTGATCAGCGGCACCGAGATGCCCGCCTCGTTGGGCGTGCACGGTCCGGGCGAGATGACGATGTGCTCGGGCCTGAGTGCGGCCACGCCGTCGAGGTCAATCTCGTCATTGCGGATCACCTTAACGTCCTCGCCCAACTCGCCGAAGTACTGCACCAGGTTGTAGGTGAAGCTATCGTAGTTATCGATCATAAGCAGCATTATTCGGCCCCTCCGTTCGTACCGGCCAGGGCCAGTTCGGCGGCGCGGACCACGGCGCGCGCCTTGTTGCGGGTCTCGATCCATTCGCTCTCGGGCACCGAGTCGGCGACGATACCGGCGCCGGCCTGGACGTAGAGCATCTTGTCCTTGACCACCGCGGTACGGATGGCGATGGCCACGTCCATGTCGCCGTTGAAACCGACATAGCCGACCGCACCGGCGTAGACGCCGCGCTTGGTAGGCTCCAGCTCGTCGATGATCTCCATGGCCCGCACCTTGGGTGCACCGGACACGGTGCCGGCCGGGAAGGTGGCGCGCAGCACGTCGATGGCGGACAAGTTCGGCTTGAGCGTGCCTTCGACGTTGGAGACGATGTGCATGACGTGCGAGTAGCGCTCGACGATCATGTTCTCGGTGACCTTGACGCTGCCGATCTTGGCCACCCGGCCGACGTCGTTGCGGCCGAGGTCCATGAGCTGGACGTGCTCGGCCCGTTCCTTGGGATCGGCCAGCAAATCCTGTTCGAGGCGCAGGTCGTCCTCGCGCGTCACGCCGCGCGGCCGGGTGCCGGCGATGGGCCGCAGGGTGACGGTGTCGCCCTCCAGCCGAACCAGGATTTCCGGCGACGAGCCGACCACGTGGAAGCCGCCCATGTCGTAATAGAACATGTAGGGCGAGGGGTTCAGGCTGCGCAGGGCGCGGTAGAGCGACAGCGGATGGGCATTGAACGGCCGGCTCATGCGCTGCGAGAGCACGACCTGCATGACATCGCCGTCGGTGATATAGCGCTTGGCCTTTTCCACTGCGGCCTTGAAGCCTTCCTCGCCAAACTCGGACTCGGCCTCGGCGGCCTCGCCTGGAATGTCTTTCGGCGGGATCACGGCACGGGTCAACTGCTTGGCCAGTTCGCCCAAACGCAATTGCGCCCTGGCATAGGCATTGTCCTCTAGCGGATCGGCGTAAACGATCAGGGTCAGCCGGCCGGACAGGTTGTCGACCACCGCCAGCTCGTCGGTGAGCATGAGCAGGATGTCCGGCGTGGCCAGCACGTCCGGCTTGACCGTTTCGGCCAGGCGCTTCTCGATGTAGCGCACCGTGTCGTAGCCGAAATAGCCGCACAGGCCGCCCGGGAAGCGCGGCAGGCCGGGCAGCGGCGCGGCCTTGTAGCGGGCCATGTAGGACTCGATGAAGGCGAGCGGATCTTCGCTGTCGTTCTGCTCGACAGGCGTGCCGTTGGTTTCGACGCTGACGAAGTGGCCGTGCACGCGGAGGACCGTTTTCGCCGGCAGCCCGATAAAGGAATAGCGGCCGAAGCGTTCACCGCCCACCACCGATTCGAGCAGGTAGGTGTAGGGCTGGTTGGCCAGCTTGAGGTAAATGGAAAGCGGGGTATCCAGGTCCGCCGGCAGGTGGCGGAAGACAGGGATGCGGTTGTAGCCCTGACGGGCGAACTCAATGAAATCCTGTTCAGTCATGATGTCTCTCTGAAAACGTGAATAGCGGAATTACGGAGCGTGGAACGAGGCTCAGGAACGCCATCGCCACGACGGGCAACTCACTTTTCCGATTTTCAGGGAGATTGAATTCATTTCTTCACAACCAGTTTTGAAGCATCCGCCAAGGTAGGCACCACGGCATCCAAGTCCAATTCTGCCACCGGACGGCCGCGATTGTAACCATAGGGCACGCAAAATACCGGACAGCCCGCCGCCCGCGCGGCCTGGGTGTCGTTGAGCGAATCGCCGATCAGCAGCAGTTCAGCCGGCTCGACACCGAAATACTGGCAGGCATGCAGAAGCGGCAGCGGCGAGGGCTTGCGCTCGGGCAGGCTGTCCCCGGACAGGATGATCTCGAAGAACGGGAACAGGCCGGTGTCCTTGAGCAATGGCAGGGTGAAGCGCTCGGCCTTGTTGGTAATGCAAGCCACGTGCAGACCCATGGCCTTGAAGGCCTGCAGGCTTTCAACCACGCCGGGAAACGGGCGACTCTTGCGCGCGACCCATTCAGCGTAGTGCTTCTCGTAGATCGGCATGGCGCGCGCGAACAGTTCCTTGTCCGGCTCGGCCTCCATGTCGCGGACCAGCACCCGCTTGACCAGGCGCGACACACCGTTGCCGATGTAGGTTTTGACCGTCGCCAGATCGACCGGCGGCAGGCCCAGGTCGGCCGCCATGGCCATGGCCGAATCGGCCAGATCCTCGGCGGTATCGAGCAGCGTGCCGTCAAGGTCGATGACGACCGCCTTGATCGGCAGCGGAAAAGTCAAAGCCATGCTCAGACCTTCGCCAGTTCGGCACGCATCGCGGCGACCACGCTGTCATAGCGGTGCGGGTCGCCATCCTTGGCGGCGCCGAAGATGGCGGAGCCGGCGACGAAGGTGTCGACGCCGGACTTGGCGACTTCCAGGATGTTGCCGGGGCCGACGCCGCCGTCGATCTCCAGGCGGCAGTTGTAGCCGCCAGCGTCGATCATGGCGCGGACCTTGCGGGCTTTATCCAGGACGTAGGGGATGAACTTCTGGCCGCCGAAACCTGGGTTGACCGACATCAGCAGAACCATGTCCAGCTTGGGCAGCATGTATTCCAGTACGTCCAGCGGCGTGGCCGGGTTGAACACCAGACCGGCCTTGCAGCCGCTTTCCTTGATCAGGCCGATGGTGCGGTCGATGTGCTCGGACGCTTCCGGGTGGAAGGTGATGTAGCTGGCGCCGGCCTTGGCGAAGTCGGGAATGATGCGGTCGACCGGCTTGACCATCAGGTGCACGTCGATGGGCGCGGTGACGCCGTGCTTGCGCAGGGCCTCGCAAACCAGTGGGCCGATGGTCAGGTTCGGCACGTAGTGGTTGTCCATCACGTCGAAGTGGACGATATCGGCACCGGCAGCCAGGACGTTGTCGACTTCCTCGCCCAGCTTGGCGAAGTTGGCGGACAGGATGGAGGGGGCGATCATGTATTGCGTCATTTTGTTCTACCCGGATGCGTTGCAAAGGGATGATTCTACCTGCTCGAATGGTTGCTGGACAGACTCGGACAATTCGTGTGCAATGGCCGCCGATCAAGCATTTGCCCCGGAATAACCATGGCTGAAAGCAGGAAATACCACATTACCGTGACGGCAGTGACCCAATACCTGCCCGACCAGTCGGACGAAGCGGCCAACCGCTACGTCTTCGCCTACACCATCACCATCGAGAATACCGGCACCATCCCGGCCCAGTTGATCTCGCGCCACTGGGTCATCACCGATTCCCACCAGGCCGTGCAGGAGGTCCGCGGTCTGGGCGTGGTCGGTGAACAACCCATGCTCAAACCGGGCCAGAAATTCGAATACAGCAGCGGCACCTCCATCACCACGCCGGTCGGCAGCATGAGCGGCAGTTACCAGATGGTGGCCGAGGACGGCGAACACTTCGAGGCTGAGATCCCCGAATTCCCGCTCAGCATGCCCCGCGTCCTGCATTAATCCCGGTTCCCGCCAACCCGCTTCGCACTCTTAATGCGTTACCTGCCCTTACTGCTCGCGGCCATGCTGTCGCTGGCCGGTTGCCAGACCGTACCCGAAAAAGCGGATACCACATCCCCGGTTGCATCCATCCCAAGCGCCAGACCCGCGCCCGAACCGGCCGTCCCCGTTCCACCGACTGCGACGCCTCCGGCCAACCCCACCGCCAGCGTCATCATGGACTGGCTGAAGCCGGCGCGCTGGAACGACCTGACCGGCTGGAAGTCAGACGACCTGACAGCCGCCTGGCCGGTATTCCTGCAATCCTGCCGCACCTTGCAGCGCCAGTCCGCCTGGCAGGAGGCCTGCACCGCAGGGGGCAAGCTGGCCAATCCGGATTCGGATACCCTCCGCGCCTTCTTCCAGCAGCGGTTCAAGGTCTACCAGATGCAGCAGCCCGACGGCGGCGTCGAAGGTCTGATCACCGGCTATTACGAACCCCTGCTGCATGGCAGCCGCGAACTGACGCCGAAGTATCGCTATCCGCTCTATGCACCGCCCGACGATCTGCTCGTGGTCGATCTGAGCAGCCTCTATCCGGAATTGAAAAATCTGCGCCTGCGCGGCCGGCTGGACGGCAACAAGGTCATACCCTATTTCACCCGGAGCGAGATCGAATCGGGCAAGGCACCGGTGCAGGGCAAGGAGATTGCCTGGGTGGACGACCCGGTCGAACTGTTCTTCCTCCAGGTGCAAGGCTCCGGCCGGATCCAGATGGAAGACGGCAGCATGATCCGGGTCGGCTATGCCGATCAGAACGGCTATCCCTACAAATCCATCGGCAAGTGGCTGGTCGACCATGGCGAGATGACCCTGGACAAGGCCTCCATGGAGGGCATCAAGGACTGGGCCCGCAAGAATCCCGATCGCCTGCCCGAACTGCTGGCCGCCAATCAAAGCTATGTCTTCTTCCGGGAATTGCCCAATCAGAACGGCGGGCCGCTGGGTGCGCTGGGTGTGCCGCTGACGCCGGAACGAAGCATCGCCGTCGACCCGCGCGCCCTGCCCCTGGGCGCACCGGTCTGGCTGGCCACCACGCTACCCAATTCAACCGATCCGCTCGATCGACTGGTTCTGGCCCAGGACACCGGCGGCGCCATCCGCGGCAACGTGCGGGCCGACTACTTCTGGGGTTTTGGCGACGAAGCCGGTAAGCAAGCCGGGGCCATGAAGCAGAAGGGCCGGATGTGGCTGTTGCTGCCCAACGGCTATCCGCTCACCACGGGAAAGTAAGCTGCGCGGCCAGGACGGCTGCGCGTGCGCCAAAACCCGGAATCCAGGCCCGACCGCAAACTATGGCTTCGCCTGCGTGATCACCGTTTCGCCGATGGCATCCTCGAGCGTGACCTTGCCCAAATCGATGACCAAGGCTGTGTCCTTCGGAACGGCGTGGCTGACATGGCCCACGATATCCATCGAGAAATGCACATAATTCTCGACCGCCGAATTTATGGCCGCGATGGTCTTGGCATCGGTGCACTGTAGCGTGCGAAACGCATCCGCCCCCGAATAGACATAGTGGTAACGCGAGTTGTCAAAATAGAAGCGCGCGCCGTCGATAAAAAGCCGGTTGACGACTTCGAATGAGTGGCTAGGCTGGTCGTACGCATTCAGCGCAATGTCGTCGACCTTGATCGTGACATCGGGATGGGCCTTGGCGATCGCGATCAATTTATCGATCGTCTGTTTTTGGGCAGGGCTGGGTTGTACGGGAACCGGTGCGACGATATTTTCCGTGTTGACGGTCAGGATCGCGCTGTAATCGACCGGCGTTCCGGAATAGGCAAAGTAATACACCTTCAGCAGGACATCCGAATCGATTTGCGCCAGGCCATCCTGAATCTTGAGGGAGCCTTCGGACAGGGATTTGAGATGTGTAACCGCCGACTTGTTTCCCGGTGTGTCGGCCAGACTCGGATCCTTCTGGTTGACCGCCGATGGCGCGGCCTGTGCCGTCGACAGGCATGGCGGGCTGACGGCGAGAGCGCATAACAAAAGAATCTCCGCGAATCGGGTCTGGCGAAGATTGAGTCCGGGTTTATCCATCATGTTCATGGCCTTGAATAGAGTCATGGGTTCAGGCCTTTGCCGGCGAGGATGAACTCGCGGCCTGCGGCGCTTCTTCAACGGTTTCCCAGCCGGTAATCATCGCCTTGATATAGGTCAGAGGCGTTTGTCCGGTCGTAGCCAGATACACGTGTGCGATGAAGAAAAGCAGCATCATGTAGGCGGCTGCGGTATGCACCCAGGCCACTTCGGT
The DNA here is from genome assembly GCA_031291185.1 of Parasulfuritortus sp. Taxonomy (GTDB): domain Bacteria; phylum Pseudomonadota; class Gammaproteobacteria; order Burkholderiales; family Thiobacillaceae; genus Parasulfuritortus. The sequence goes on from JARLJM010000157.1 coordinate 8,162, forward strand.
GAGCGTCAGACCAAAGGGCAAGAGCCGAATCCAGTCATAGCTGAAAATCAGCAGGAGCAGGCCGCTGGCCCAGATCAGCGGGTTGATCATCAGTTTCAGCCAGAGATAGGCAAGCCGCTGCAAGGGATTGTGCTTGTGCAGCGGCGTGGCGTGGTAGGGATGCGGCTCACCGCGGAAGATGCCCCAGGCATAGTGCCTGGCCACCAGAAAAATCTTCTGGAAGGTCGGGATGTATTGCTTCCACTCGCCGGTGGTGAAGTGCCAGAAAATCGCAAACGTCCAGAGCGTGACCAGCAGCCAGGCCGCATAGCCATGGATCAGCATGGCCACCTTGAAATCAAAACCGCCCAGATAACCGTGGATTTCGAATCCGGTGACCAGCATGGTGATGACCAGCGCGGCCTGGCTCCAGTGCCAGAAACGCTCGAACCGTTTGAACAGATAGATGCGATGAGTTGACATGGCAGTTCCCAATTTACAGTGATGACCGGCGACGGCGCGACAGGACGATACGGATCAGTGCATGCAGAAGCACGCCGACCAGTGCCAGCGCCGCCGCAAGCAGACCGATGCGTTCGATCAAGGGCTGATGATCCTTGGCCCGGCCCGGCATGTAGACGCCATCGATACCTTGCAGACGACCGTTGTCGGCATGACATTGCGCGCAGCCCAGAGCCTTGGTCTTGGGCGCAACCATGTGTGCAATCGGCCAGTACATCTGGGTTTTGACAAAACCGTACTGTCCCGAGAAAGGCAGATTGGCCGCCTTCATCCCGGCCGCAATGGCCTTCTTCCAGTCATAGCTCATCGTGAAGGAATCCTGGTCGAAGCCGAAGGAGTGGAAGACCGCGAGAGTCCCCGTTTGCGTGTCGTAGGGCTGGTTATTGCGGGATATCTTGAAGGGCCAGATTTTCGATTTCCCGTCCGTCGGGCTGCCCGAAATGTCGTTGACGCCGACCACGCCATTCTTGTCCGGCTGGATCTTGTCGCCGACATGCATCCACCGCTCGGTACCGTTGAACCAGCGGTATTCGGGGACCACGTTTTCGGCCCACTGGAAACTGCCCTTGACTCCCCAGTAGGTATTGAAGCCATGCTCGTCCTCGATCACCAGAGGCGACCCGTTGGGCGCCAGTTTGCCTGCCGTGGCGTAGTTCCAGTTCATCTTGGTCGGCTTGCCGCCGCGCGCGAATTCGGGGATGTGGCAGGTTTCGCAGGCGATCTCACGTGTATGCATGTTGAGGGTGGAAGCCACCGTCTTCGATGTCAGGCTACCTCCGTGGTGAGGAGTCTGGCCGTGACAGGACTGGCAGGTCGCGGCATTGCCGTTGTGCTGCGAGCCGCGCATGAAGGCCGAGGCCTTCGGCGCCGCATCAAAGGCGTAATGCTCGCCGCTGATGCGGTGGTCGCTGGCTTCATGGCACTTCTGGCAGGGGAAGTTCAGCCCCTTCGCGTCCATGTGAACGTCGAGTTCATGACCTGGATTGGTGAGTGAACTATCCAGGTCACCGTGTTTGACGCCATCGCCGCCGCCGCCATAAAAGTGGCAGGCCCCGCAGGTATAGCGGGTTGGCGCCTGCACATGCTGCGCGATATGGGCCAGATCCTCGGGCATGACATAGGGTTTGTCCGTGCCGTAAACCTCATTGCAGCCGGGCCGCACGGCAATCTTTTCCAGGGCCGGATTACCGCCGATGAAGGGAATCTTGCGATAGGTCTTGGTCTGGTCGTGGCACACCAGGCAATCGACATGGTCCTCGGTGCGCTGGTCGAACGGGATGAATTTTTCCGGATCGGTGCTGCCATAGCCGACGTGACACACCGTACAGAACTGCTCGTTGCTGACCGGGCTGACGCAGAAGGTGTTGTAGATCTGACTCTTGCCGACCATCTGCTTGGTCTCGGGGTTCCATGCCTTCCACGTCCAGTGGATGGTGGACATCATCTGCTTGGCAGCCTGGGTGTGGCAACTCAGGCAGGCCTGGGTGACCTGCTCGGGTGTGGTGAATGGCCCCTGGAGCTGCTTGAATTTGCTGTGATCCTGGGGAGTTTTCTGACCGACTGCGCGATCAACCTCGTTGGGCACATAGGACGAGGTCGTGTATTGCGCAGGCAGCGAAGCCTGACTATCTGGCGGGGCCACTGGCGGTTCGGCGCAAAAGGCAGGTGCACTGGTCACCAGCAGAACAGCCACGAGCGATGCCCATCGCTGGTGTGCATGCATGACCAAGCCAAGCAGAGAATGCCTGCTGTGATGTCTATCGAACGCCATGAACGGCTCCTGAGGCTGTCTGATTTTTAGGTTTAAAACTTAGAGCACGGCCAGACTGTCCCCGCGCCCCGCTTCGACTGCTGACAGAGAGGCTGGCTAGGGAGTTCCAGCCAAGTTGGTTAGAGGGATTCTAAAGCGGCAAAAGTATGCAGCGATGCTATTGCTTTGGTTTTGATTTACGTCAACAAAACCTGACTCAACTTCGGTAATGCGTGATGCGGAGGGCATCAAGAAAAACCGTTCTGCAACCGGACATCTGTTCAAGGAACTCCCTTCGCCCGGCAAGCCAGCCGCTACCTGGCAGCTACCGCTCATCCCGACCAATGGTTCCAGTGCGAAGAATGGCCTATAGTGACGATACCAACGTTTTAGAGCATGAACTGACATGGACAGCATCTCTTCCGCACTCGCCGCCAGTCAGGCCGTCTACCAGAGCAAACTTGGCGCCTCCGTTTTGAAAATGGCTGTCCAGAGCGACCAGCAAATGGCCGCCCTGCTGGCTCAGATCACGCAAGCCGGTCAGGCCCAAGCCGCCAATCCGGCCGGGCTTGGCCAAAGTCTGGATACTTTCGCCTGAACTTCACCCCTCGCCCGGCAACGCCAGCACATAGGTCGGCCGGGCATCCGCCGATTCAAACCGGTCTCCGGTTATCCCTCCCGGCACCAGCGCCGAGTCGATACCAACCCGGTTCGCCCCCAGGATGTCCGTTTCCAGTTGATCGCCGACCATCAGCACATTACGGCTGCCGACCCGGCGCATGGCCTCCTCGAACAGGTCCGGATGAGGCTTGCCCAGCCCGACGAAACGCAGATCAGTTCGCTCCGGATAGCGTCGCTGCAAGGCCGCCTCGATCATCAGCGCGACCGCGCCGGAGGTGATGCCGCACCCCTGACCGGTCGGATAGACCAGATCCGGATTGGGCAGTATCAGGGGGACGCGCTGACCGGCATCGAACTTCCTGAACAGCGCGCTCAACACCTCGTCCACCACCGCGACGAAATCGAAGCCGGCCTGATCCGCCACCACCAGCGCATCGAAGTCCTGCCCGGCGCCGACCACCACGCCGCCGGCCAGTTCGGCGTAGCGCACGCTGTCGGCCGGGCCGAGCAGTCGGATGCGTTTGCCGACCAGACCGTGGCTGGCAAAACAGGGCGACAGCAACATGCCGGAACTGAGGATGCGCCCCGCCTGAATCGCCAGCCCGAAGCCCTGATAACGCGCCGCTGCGCTCTCCGGAAGCCGGGCCGCGGTATTGCTGACCAGCCAGTATTCCTTGCCGCGCCGGTTCAGTTCGTCGATCCAGTTCGCCGCCCCGGGCAGCGCCCCGTCCAGATTGACCAGCACGCCATAGGCATCGAGCAGAATGGCGTCATAACGGTCGAGAAGATCGAGAAAACGGGTACGGGCGGGCGCTGCGGACATGGTAGCAATGGCTGGGTTTGACTGGTGGCAGGCCTATGTTAGCCTGAAATCATGAACCGACCGATTGCAATCCTGACCCGCAGCCTGATCGTCGGCGCCATTGCGCTGACCTCTGCCCCCCTGACCCATGCCGATGCCCCGGACGGATGTGCCGAAGCGGCCAAACCCACCTTCGACGTCTGGCTGGCCCGCTTCAGGAAGCAGGCCGCCGAAGCCGGCATTTCTCAAGCCACACTGGACGCCAACCTGAACGGTCTGCAGCCCGACGACAGGATTCTGGAATACGACCAGCGTCAGCCGGAATTCGTGCAGACCTTCTGGAATTACCTCGATGCCCGCGTCACCGAAAAGCGCATCGAGACCGGCCAGGACATGCTGGCCCGGAATATCGACCAGCTTACGGCGGCCGAACTGCGTTACGGCGTCCCGGCCCGCTATCTGGTCGCCTTCTGGGGCCAGGAAACCAACTACGGCGGTTACCTGGGCAGCATCGCCATCGTCCCGGCGCTGGCCACACTGGCCTACGACACACGCCGTTCCTACTTCTTCCGCGCCCAGTTGCTGGACGCCCTGCGCATCATCGATTCCGGCAACATGACGGCCGACGACCTGCGCGGCTCCTGGGCCGGTGCGTTCGGCCAGATGCAGTTCATGCCCTCGACCTTCCTGCGCTACGGCGTGGACGGCGATAGCGACGGCAAGATCAACACCCGTGCCTCCATCGCCGACGCCATCGACTCCGCTGCGAATTACCTCAGCCAGTCCGGCTGGCAAAGCGGCCAGGGCTGGGGCCAGGAAGTGCGACTGCCGGCCGGTTTCAACTGGGGGCAAGCGCGGCTTGACCGCTGGAAAACGATCCGGGACTGGTCCGCGCTGGGTGTCACCCAGGTAAACGGCAGCCGTCTTCCCGACAGCGGCCAGACCGCTGCCATCCTGCTGCCGCAAGGCCATGACGGACCAGCCATACTGGTACAGCACAATTTCAAGGTCATCCTGCGCTGGAATCGCTCGGTCAACTACGCCCTGGCCGTGGCCGAACTGGCCGACCGGCTGGACGGCCTGCCCGCCTTCAGCACCGGACGGGACGCCGACAACCGCCGGCTAAGCCGCGCGCAGGCCATCGACCTGCAAAAATGCCTGGTCATCCTCGGCTTCGATCCCGGCCCGACAGATGGCCTGCCCGGCGGCAAGACGCTCAACGCCATCCGCGCCTATCAGGCTTCGGCCGGCCTGCCCGCCGACGGCTACCCCTCGCTCGACCTGCTGGAAAAGTTGCACAGCACACTTCAGGAAAAGTCGCTGCCCCTGCCTGACAGCGCACCAGCCTCGGCCACAACCGCCAAGGTCATTCTGGTCGGAGGTGCACAATGAGTGAATTGAACTGCTGGAAATGCGGCGCCAGCCTCAAGACCGTGCTGGAGCCCTTCGGCCAGCGCGCCGACTGCCCCGCCTGCAACGCCGAACTGCACGTCTGCCGGATGTGCCGGCACTTTCTTCCGGGCAAGGCGAAGCAATGCATGGAACCCATGGCGGAAGATATCAAGGACAAGACCCGGGCCAACTTCTGCGACTGGTTCCAGGCCGGACAAAACAAGGCGGGGAAGACCGCTGGCAGCGACAACCGCTCGGCGCTCGACGACCTGTTCGGCGGCGGCTCCGAGACCTCGGCCACCACACCGGAAAACGCCCGCAAGGCGCTTGATGATTTGTTTGGGTGAGTTCGGCATTGTCATTCCCGCCTGCGCGGGAATGACAAACAAATCAATGCCCCGGCAGTTTCCCCTACCCCTTACGCGTCGACTGCCACGCTTCGAGCAGAACCAGACCCGCTTCGTAATCGAACAGTTCAATCTGGCGCTCGATCTGGCCCAGCAGCATCGGCCCCATTTCGGCCAGTAGCAACGGCCGTTGCGCCCGCATAAGAACACCGGCCTGGACATCGCCTTCGGCGAGCAGCCTGGCCAGTTTCTGCGTCAGCGCGTTTATGTCGCCGTGATCCATCGGCAGACTGATCTCGACCGATTTAGGGATGTTCGCCAATGCCGTCTGCAGCACGTCATAGGTATCCTGGACTGCCTTCAGACGCGGTTCAAGGTCGACCTGGGCCATCCCGGCCAGCACTCCCTGCTCCACCTCCGCAGCCACCGTGGCCAAGCCATTCAGGCCCAGCGTTCCGGCCGTGCCCTTGAGGTTGTGCGCCACGCGCCGCGCACTCTGGACATCGCCGGCGGCCAGCAGGCGGCGCACAGCGTCCATGTCAGCGACATGGTATTGCATGAACCTGCCGAGCAGGTCCAGATAGGCCTGCACATTGCCCCTCAGATTGCGCAGGCCGAAGGCCGCATCCACGCCGGGCAGCGTGCTCAAGACTTCCGGCACGGCGACGACCTCGACCGGCTTCCGCTTCACCCCGGCCGCAGGCAGCCAGCGCAGCAGGGTGGCGAACAGCAGTTCCGGTTCAACCGGCTTCGCCACATAGTCGTTCATGCCGGCATCCAGGCAACGCTGCCGGTCCTCGCCGAAGGCATTCGCCGTCATGGCCAGGATAGGCAGGTCGGCGCAGCCGGGCAGTTTACGGATCGCACGGGTCGCATCCAGGCCATCCATGACCGGCATCTGCATGTCCATCAGGATCAGGTCGTACTTATTGGCCGTGACCTTTGCCACGGCCTGGGCGCCATCGTCGGCCACATCGACCTGCAGGCCGCCTTCGTGCAACAGGGCGACGGCGACTTCCTGGTTAATCGGATTGTCTTCCACCAGCAGGACCCATGCGCCGGCATGTTCCTGGATCACCTGCTCCTCGGACACCTCCGTCGCCAGCCTTTCAGTCAATTGCTGGGGCGTCATGCCATCGCGCCGGCCGAGCCGGGCGGTAAACCAGAACGTGCTGCCCTGGCCGGAGGTGCTTTCCGCGCCCGCATCGCCCCCCATCAACCGCGCCAGCCGGCGGGTGATGGCCAGGCCCAGTCCGGTCCCGCCATACTTCCGGGTTGTCGAGTTGTCCGCCTGCTCGAAGGCCTGGAACAGGTGCGGCAGCTTGTCCGGCGCAATGCCGATCCCGGTGTCGGTCACATCGAAACGGACCAGCAGATCGGTTGCGGTCGTCTCCAGCACATGAGCCCGCAGGGCGATCCCGCCGTGCTCGGTGAATTTCACCGCATTGCCCAGATAGTTGAGCAGCGCCTGGCGGAACCGGGTCAGGTCGCCCGCCACCACCGGCGGCAGGCCGTCGGAGTCGGATTCGAAGCGCAGACCCTTGGCCTGCAAATTGGCCCGAATCAGGGAATGGACCTGATCGAACAGCGACGAGGGCGCGAAGTCACGGATATCCAGCTGCAGCTTGCCCGCCTCGATCTTCGACAGATCGAGGATGTCGTTGATGACATTCAGCAGGTGATTGGCGGCCTCGTTGATCTTGCCCAGCTTGTCCAGTTCGTCCGGGCTGTCGATGCGCCGACTCAGCAGATGGGTCAGGCCCAGGATCGCGTTCATCGGGGTACGGATTTCGTGGCTCATGTTGGCCAGGAAAGCGCTCTTGGCCTGGTTGGCCGCCTCGGCTTCGTCCCTGGCCACCTGCATTTCGCGGGTCCGGCTTGCCACCAACTGTTCGAGATGCAGGCGATAGTCGGCTAGTTCCGCCTCGTCACGTTTCCTGGCCGTGACGTCGGCCAGCGTGCTGAGCATGACCGGTGCGCCATCCAGTTCAATCATCGCCGCCGAAATGGACAGGTAACCGCTCTCGCCATTCTTGCGCCGAAAATTCGCTTCTACGCTGCTCCGTTCCGGACCCTGTTGGCGCAATATCTCGATCAATTCAGTACGCTGCGCAGAATCGGCCCACATGCCGAGTTCAACCGAGGTGCGGCCAACCACCTCATCTCTTTCATAGCCGAGCAGTTTGAGGAAAGCCTCGTTGACATCGTGTATCCGACCGCTGACAGGATCGCTGATCACGATCGCCAGAGGGCTGGCACGAAACACGGTAAAAAACCGCTTCTCGCTGTCTTTCAGGGCGCGCTCGGCCTCCTTTCGCGCCTTAAGCTCGGCCATCTCCTTGAGCGCGCGCTGAACCGCAGGCGCCAACCGGGCAAGATTGCCTTTGAGCACAAAATCGGAGAGCCCAGTCTTGAGCAATTCGACCGCTTCCTCTTCGCCCACGCTGCCTGAAATAAGGATGACCGGCAGGTCCGGACAACAGTCCCGAACGCTACGCAGGATGGTGCGGAAGTCCATACCCGGAAGGCTGTAGTCGGACAGCAGCAGATCCCAATTCTGGGCCAGCGCGGCATTCAATTCCACATAGCTGGCCACGCGGCGAATGTCGATCTGGTCGAAACCATGCCGGCGCAACTGCCGCTCGGTGAGGAGAAAATCGGCCGGCTCGTCCTCGACCACAAGTATCCGTACCAGGTTGTTCTCGTCCATTTTTATCTCACCCGAATCGGGCCTCCCGCCTTGATCAGACCACCGGCGGCGGTTCGTTGGTCACCAGCCAGTACAGGCCCAGCCGGGCCACGGTCTCGGCGAATTCGGCAAAATCCACCGGCTTGCGGACAAAACTGTTAGCCCCGTTCTCGTAGCTCTTCAGGCGATCCCGCTCCTCGTCCGACGAAGTGAGGATGACCACCGGCAGCAGTTCCGTGCGCGCATCGGCACGCAACCGTTCCAGCACCTCCAGCCCGGACAACCGGGGCAGGCCGATATCGAGCAGGATCACCGCCGGTAACTCGGTGCCGGCCATATTGGCAAACTCGCCCTCGCGGAACAGGTAATCCAGGGCCTGCTGACCGTCACGGGCCACATCCAGCCTGTTGCTGACATTGGCCTTGCGCAGCGCGCGCAGCACCAGCATTTCATCCTGTGGGTTGTCTTCCACCAGCA
>JARLJM010000018.1 GCA_031291185.1 Parasulfuritortus sp.
CTGTGGGAGCGCCATGTCCATTACCACCTGCCCGAAGACGGCCGCAGGGAGGTCGCCGAACTGGAATTCCGAATCGTGCGCAAACAAGGCGAAGTCCTCTGGGTCAACCACACTTGCCGCCCGGTATTCGATGCGGAGGGCCACTATCAGGGGCGCCGGGTGGCAGTACGCGACATCACCGACCGGAAACGGGCCGAGGACGAGATCCGTCATCTGGCCTACTTCGACCCGCTGACCCACCTGCCCAATCGGCGCCTGCTGATGGATCGTCTCAGCCAGGCCCTGATCGCCAGCAATCGCAGCCGGGAATTCGGCGCGCTGATGATCCTGGATCTGGATCACTTCAAGAGTCTGAACGACACCCAGGGCCACGACGTCGGCGATCGCCTGCTGGTCGAAGTCGCCCAGCGGCTGTCCACCAGCGTTCGCCAGGAAGACACCGTGTCCCGCCTGGGCGGCGATGAGTATGTGGTCATGCTGGAAGGCCTGGGCCCGTCCGAACGCATCGCCGCGAGCCAGGCCGAATCGGTGGCCGAGAAGATCCGCATCGCCATCAACCAGCCCTTTGTCCTGGGCGGCAGCGAAGCCGAGTACTACAGCACGCCCAGCATCGGCCTGACCCTGTTCCAGGGCCAGACCGACCCGGCCGAGGTCCTGTTGAAACAGGCCGACGTAGCGCTCTATCAGGCCAAGGACTCAGGTCGCAACGCCGTGCGTTTTTTCAACAGCGCCATGCAGTCCGCCATCGACTCCCGCACCGCACTTGAAAGCGCCTTGCGACGCGGCCTGGACCGGGGCGAGTTCCGCCTCTATTACCAACCCCAGGTCGACCAGACCGGTCGGTCGATCGGCGCCGAAGCGCTGATTCGATGGCTGCCGCCGAACCAGGGCGTGATCTCGCCGGCCCAGTTCATCCCGCTCGCCGAAGAGTCGGGCCTGATCCTGTCCATCGGCCAATGGGTGCTGGAAACCGCCTGTGCCCAGCTCAAGCACTGGGAGCTCGACCCGCTCACCCGCGATCTGCTCTTGTCGGTCAATGTCAGCGCCCGGCAATTCCATCAGTTGGACTTCATCGAACAGGTGCGCCAGAGCCTGCTCGCCTGCGGCGCCAATCCGGCCCGCCTGAAACTGGAACTGACCGAAAGCGTGGTGCTCGACAATGTCGAAGAGGCCATCAGCCGGATGCAGCAACTCCACAGTCTGGGCATCGGTTTTTCGCTCGACGACTTCGGCACCGGCTACTCTTCGCTGTCCTACCTGAAGCGCCTGCCGCTGGACCAGATCAAGATCGACCAGTCCTTCATCCGGGACATCAATCAGGACCCGAACGATGCCGCCATCGTGCGCGCCATCCTGGCCATGAGCCGGTCGCTCGGGCTGCAGGTCATCGCCGAAGGGGTGGAAACGCAGGCGCAACGCGACTTCCTGTTCGAAAACGGCTGCACCGCCTATCAGGGCTATTTGTTCGGTTATCCGGTACCGATCGAGGCGTGGGGGAAAAACGGTCCCGAGTAGGCTGGACAGTACGCAGTCCTACGTTCCAGAATCCGCCCCATGCTCAACGCCCTCTGGATCGGCTTCTTCCTGACCGCTATCGCGGCCGCCCTGTTCCAATTTCTGGTCAACGGTCAGCAGGACATCTTCGGCCTGCTCATGAAGGCCAGCTTCGACAATGCCAAGATGGCCTTCGAGATCGCTCTTGGCCTGACCGGGATCATGAGCCTGTGGCTGGGGATATTGAAGATCGGCGAGCGGGCCGGTTTTCTTGATGCGCTCTCCCGTTTGCTCTCGCCACTGTTCGCCCGCCTCTTCCCCGGCGTGCCGCGCGGCCACCCGGCCCTGGGCTCGATTACCATGAACATGGCGGCCAACCTGCTCGGCCTGGACAACGCAGCCACACCCATGGGCATCAAGGCCATGCAGGAATTGCAGGAACTGAACCCGGACAAGGAGACGGCCAGCGACGCGCAAATCCTTTTCCTGGTCATCAACGCCTCGTCGATCACCCTTCTGCCGGTCACCATCTTCACCTACCGGGCGCAACTGGGCGCAGCCGACCCGACCGACGTCTTCATCCCCATCCTGATGGCCACCTACTGCTCGACCCTGGCCGGCTTCGCCTTCGTCGCCGGACGTCAGCGCATCCGTCTGGATGGTGTCATCCTGGCCTGGCTGGCCGGCATCACCGCCGTGGTCGGCGGCCTGGCCCTGTACTTCGCCAACCTGCCGGCCGAACAGATGGCGCCGCGTTCCAGCCTGATCAGCAACCTGCTGCTGCTCGGCCTGATAGCCGCCTTCCTGATCGGCGCCGTGGTGAAAAGGGTGAACGCCTACGAGGCCTTCATCGACGGCGCGAAGGAAGGCTTCCAGACCGCGGTGACCATCATTCCCTATCTGGTCGCCATGCTGGTCGCCATCGGCATGCTCAACGCCAGCGGGGCAATGAGCCTGGCCATGAACGGCGCCCGCGACCTGGTCGCCCTGTTCGGCGGAGACACCCGCTGGGTCGACGGCCTGCCCACCATGCTGATGAAGCCGCTGTCCGGCAGCGGGGCGCGGGCCATGATGATCGAGACCATGCAGGTGCACGGTGCCGATTCCTTCGCCGGCCGGCTGGCCAGCATCGTCCAGGGCAGTACCGAAACCACCTTCTACGTCCTGGCCGTCTATTTCGGCGCGGTCGGCATCAAGCGCGTGCGCTATGCGGTGGCCGGCGGGCTGATTGCCGATCTGGCCGGCTTCACCGCAGCGGTGTTTGCGGCCTATCTGTTCTTCGGGAAAATTGCCTAAGCTGGTATTTCAGGCTCATCCCGCTTTTGAAAACGGGCCGTTAATATTCAGTAACCCTCCGGTTGAAAGGCCACTCCATGCTCGCCCGCCTGCGTATCCTTCTGCTCACGACCCCGGCCCTGGTGGCTATCGGCCTGGTGCTCGCCTATTTGCTGTTCGGCTGGTTCGGCTTTGGTCCGCTGGCGCAATGGGGTGCGGAGAAATACGTCGCCGACAAGACCGGCCACCACCTCACCATGGACCAGCCCAAATTCGACCCGCTCGGCCTGAAGCTCACCCTGAGCAATGTCCGCCTGACCGAACCGGATGGCCAGTTGCTGGCCGGCTTCAAGGAGCTGTTCGTCGATTTCGAGGCCAGCAGCCTGTTCCGCTTCGCCTATACCTTCGACACCATCCGGCTGGTTGCGCCCCAGGGCAATCTGGCCCTGCTGCCCGGCGGCAAGCTGAACTGGACGCCGTTCATCGAGGCCTTCAACGACGACGACAAGAAGGATGACAAGGGCCCGCCCCGCCTCCTGATCCGCCATTTCGAACTGAAGGACGGCCGGCTCGATTTCGCCGACAAGACCGTGCAGCCGGCCTTCACCATGGACTTCAAGCCGCTCGATCTGACCCTGGACGACCTATCCACCCTGCCCGACAACAAGGGCGCCTATCAGGTCTCCGCACGGACCATCCTGGGCGCCACGCTGCGCTGGAAGGGCGATGTCGCCCTCAAGCCGGTGGCCGCCAGCGGGGCCTTTTCGCTGGAGGGCATCCAGCTCGCCCAGCTTGACCCCTACCTCAAGGGCCATATCAACATTGCGGCCCCGACCGGCCAGTTGGGCATCAGCACCAACTACCGGTTCACCTACGACAAGAGACAGTTTGGCCTGACCCTCGACCAGACCGGCCTGACCCTGGACGGGCTCAGGCTGCGTGGCCCGAACGAGGCCGAGCCGGCTCTCGCCGTCGATCATTTCGCAGTCAAGGGAGGACGCCTCGACCTGGCCAGCCACAGGATCGAGCTCGGCGAGGTCAGTCTGGACGGTGGTCAGGCCAACCTGACCCGGCTTGCCGACGGCCGTTACAACATCCAGAACTGGTTGCCGACGGCAACGACTGCGGCTGCGCCAACCCCCGCTCAGCCATCCGGGCCCGCCACGCCCTGGCAGATCGGCGTGGCCAAGGTCGACCTGAACAAGCTGGGCCTGCGCCTCCAGGGTGCCGGCATCGCCACCCCGATCCTGGCCGGCCTGGGCGGAGTCCGGGTGGAACAGACCCATATCGACCTGGCGGCCCGCAAGGCGGCAGTGCAACTGGTCGCGCTGGACCAGGGACAGTTCGACATCGAACGCGCGGCCGACGGCAGCCTGCCGTTGCTGGCCGCACTGGCCTCGAACAAGCCGGCCTCCTCCGCTCATCGACCGGCGCCGGCCAGCAAGACATCCGCAGCCGAACCGGGCTGGACCTGGACCCTGGCCCGGGCCGAACTCAACGAGTTCGGAATCGCGGCGCATGACCTGTCGGTCAAGCCCGCCGCAGGAATCACGGTGGAGCATATGAACGCCTCGGTCGAGGGGCTGAGCCAGGACCTCAAGGCCAACCTGCCGGTCAAGCTCGGCCTGAAGATCAAGGAAGGCGGCGAACTCAACGTCCAGGGCACGCTGGACCCCGCCCAGGGCACGCTGGATGCTCAGGTCGACCTGGCCGGCCTGAACCTGACCCCGGCCCAGCCTTACGTAGCCCAGGCCGCCAACCTGACCCTGGCCTCGGGTCGATTGGGCAGCAAGGGCCATCTGAAAGTCGGCGGCAAGACGCAGTATCAGGGCGGCTTCCAGATCGGCAACCTGATGGTCAGGGAATCCCGGACCGGCGACCGCTTCCTGGCCTGGCGCAATCTGTCCACCGCCAGCCTGCGCGCCAGTCCGGATGGCCTGAACATCGGCGAACTCAAGGTCGATGGCCTGGGCGCCAAGCTGATCATCCACAAGGACAAGAGCACCAACCTCCAGGCCATGATGAAAGCGCCGCCGGTGGCGCCCGCCCCGGCCAAGCCGGCCCCGACGATCAAGACCGAAGCCCGCCCTGCTCCGGCCAAGCCCGGCTTCCGGCTGGGGATCGAGCGCATCCACATCGTCGGCAGCGAAATGGACTTTGCCGACGAATCCCTCGCCCTGCCCTTCGGCACCCGCATCCACGGTCTCAAGGGCTACGTCAACGGCATCAGCAACCAGTCCGGCGCACCGGCCCGGATCCAGCTTGACGGCCTGGTCGACGATTACGGCCTGGCCCGCGCCGATGGCCAGATGGACTTCCTCAATCCGACCGGTTTTACCGACGTGAAGGTGGTGTTCAAGAACGTCGAAATGACCCGCCTGACGCCCTACAGCGCCACCTTCGCCGGGCGCAAGATCGATTCCGGCAAGCTGTCGCTGGACCTGGAATACAAGATCAAGGATCGCCAGCTTGAAGGCGAAAACCAGATCGTCATGGATCGCCTGACCCTGGGTGAACGGGTCGAGAGCCCGACCGCCAAGGACCTGCCGCTGGACCTGGCCATCGCCATCCTGCAGGACTCCGACGGCCGCATCGATCTCGGCCTGCCGGTGTCCGGCAGCCTGGACGACCCGCAGTTCAGCTACGGCCGGATCATCTGGAAGGCCATCTTCAACCTGATCGGCAAGATCGCGCTGGCGCCATTCAAGGCCCTGGGCAGCCTGTTCGGCGGCGGCGGAGAGAAGATGGAAAACGTGATCTTCGACGCCGGTTCGCCCGGCCTGCTGCCGCCCGAGAAGGAGAAGCTCAAGAAGGTGGTCCAGGTGCTGACCAAACGGCCCCGGCTGGCGCTGACCGTGCAGGGCGGCTGGAGCCCGGAAGTCGATGGTCTGGCGATCCGCGAACAGCGTGTTCGCCATGCCCTGGCCGAGACCATGGGGCGCAAGCTGGCGGCCGATGAAGATCCCGGCCCGATCGCCCTGGCCGACCCGAAAACCCAGGCCGCGCTGGAAAAGCTTTATGCCGCGCGGGTCGGTTCCGATGCCTTGAAATCGCTCAAGAGCAAGTTCGAACAGGCCAATCCGGGGGCACCGCCGACCAGCGCCACCGGTAGGCTGCTGTCGAAATTCAGCAACCTGGTCAAAGGCAAGCCGGCACCGATCTCCGCCGATGAAGCGACGCAGTTGAAAGGCGCGGACCTGTACGAGCTCCTCTATCGGCAACTGGTGGCCAAGGAAGCGGTGACCGAGGCCAGCCTGATAGCCCTCGGCAAGGCACGGGGCGACGCCATGCTGGCCGAGCTGGCTGCTGATGGCGCGCCGGCCGACCGTCTGGCAAGCAAGCCGCCGGCGACCGTGTCCGGCACAACCGGACACGACGTCCCGATCAAGCTGACTCTGGGCGTGGCCAGCCAGCCGGCCAGCGCCCCCGTGGCTCAGCCGGCGCATTAGGAATGCGGTAAGATGGCTTCACCCTGCGCCCTCTGCGCAGGGCTGAGAACAACATGCCCAAGACCCAGGAATACTCGACCCTCGCCGCCATCGACCTCGGCTCCAATTCATTCCACCTGCAGGTGGGCCGGGTCGATGGCGAGCAGCTTTTCTACCTCGACGCGCACAAGGAATCGGTCCGCCTCGCCGGCGGACTGACCGCTGCCAAGAAACTGGACGCAGCGTCCCAGAATCGGGCCCTCGCCTGCCTGGCGCGCTTCGGCGAACGGCTCAAGGGCATGCCGCCCGGTGCGGTCCGTGCCGTGGGCACCTCGGCCCTGCGGGTGGCCAAGAATGCCCCGGCCTTCCTGGAACGGGCCAAGACCGCGCTGGGTTTCGACATCGACATCGTGGCCGGACGGGAGGAGGCGCGCCTGATCTACCTGGGCGTCTCGCACAGCCTGCCGATGAGTTCCGAGCCGCAACTGGTGGTCGACATTGGTGGCGGTTCGACCGAGTGCATCCTCGGCACCGGCTACGAGGCCCATGACCGGGAAAGCCTGCGCATGGGCTGTGTGGTGTTCTCCAATCGCTTCTTTGCCCAGGGGCTGGTCGACAAGGCCGCCATGAAGGCCGCCGTGACCGCGGCCCGGGTCGAGGTACAGCCGGTCGCCCATGTGTTCCGGCGCGGGCTCTGGAAACAGGCCGTCGGCTCGTCCGGCTCGGCCCGGGCCATGGGCGAGATCCTGTTCCAGTGCGGTCAGTCCGACGGCCAGATCACGGCAGAAGGCCTCAAGTGGCTGCGCGACCGCCTGGTCAAGGCCGGCGACCTGAACCGGCTCGAACTGCCCGGCCTGAAACCGGATCGCCGCCCGGTCCTGGCCGGTGGCGTGGCGATCATGTCCGGGTTGTTCCAGGAACTCGGCATCGAGCAGATGACCGCGGCCCAGGGCGCCATGCGCGAAGGCATCCTGTGGGACCTGCTGGGTCGGGTGCACAACCACGACATCCGCGACATCACCATCACCCAGTTCATGCGTCGCTATCACGTCGATACCGCGCAGGCACAACGCGTGGAACGGCTTGCTATCAGGTTCTTCATGCAGCTCACCGCCGGCGACGCCGACGACAGCGGCGAACGGGTGCGCTGGCTGATCTGGGCCGCGCGGCTGCACGAAATCGGCATCAACATCGCCCATTCCAGCTTCCACAAGCACGGCGCCTACATCCTGGAAAACGCCGACATGCCGGGTTTCGCCCGGCGCGATCAGTCTCGGCTGGCCAAGCTGGTCCGGGCCAGCCGGGGTGGACTGGACAAGCTCGACTATGCGGCCGACGACGACCTCTGGCCGCTGATCCTGTGCCTGCGCCTGGCGGTGCTGTTCAGCGTCAGCCGGGCGGACTCGGCCCTGCCTGAGATGACGCTTAAAAACACCGGCAACGGCGCCTGCCAGCTGACCCTGCCCCGCGCCTGGCTGGCGGCCAACACGCTGACCCAGGCCGCGCTGGAAGGCGAACTCAAGGTCTGGCAAGCCGTGCAGCCGATCGTTCGACTGGTGGAGATCAAGACATGACCGACACCACGCAAGCCCGGCTCGGCAAGGGCCTTTTGTCCGGTTATCCGATCTTCTACCTGCAAGGTGCCGAGGAAAGCCGGATGAAGGAACTGCTGGCGGAGCAGGCCCGAAGCCACTATGGCAACGACCAGTCCCTGCTCCTCTGGAGCGTCAGCCGGGGCTTCTACAACCAGACCGGCGTGATCACCGAGCCGATCACCGACCCGGTCGCGGCCTTGCGCCATATCGCCGACAGCCCGCGCAAGGCGTTCTACCTGATGCAGGATCTGCCCGCGCTGCTGGCCGACGACCCGCGCCTGGTGCGGGCCTTGCGCGACCTGTATCAGGAACTGGCCGGTCGGGACACCTATCTCTTCCTGTCCTATCCGGAACTGATCCTGCCCGAATCGCTCAAGAAGCAGATCTTCCTGATCCTGCTCGGCATCCCCACCGAAGCGGAGCTGATCCGGCACATCGGACAGATCGCCGAGGCCAGCGCCGTGGCCGTTCAACTGAACGAGGAATGGCGTTACCAGTGCGCGGTGGCGATGAAGGGCATGTCGCTGGACGAGGCCGGGCATCTGATCACCCGCCTGATCCGCGAAGGCAAGACCGATCTGAACACCGCCCTGCCGGAAATCCTCGAAGAAAAATCCTACGCCCTGCTCAAGGAAGGCTGCCTGCAGTACATCAACAAGTCGGTCCAGCTCGATCAGGTCGGCGGCCTGGAAAACCTCAAGGAATGGGTCGATAGCCGGCGTTCGCTGTTTACCCGGCAGGCCTTCGAATCGGGCATCCCTTTACCCGCCGGCATCCTGTTCATGGGCGTCAGCGGCTGCGGCAAGAGCATGGCGGCCAAGGTCATCGCCGGTGCCTGGAACCTGCCCCTGGTCCGGCTGGACATGAACCTGGTCCTGTCCGGGGCTTATGGCGCGCCGGAATACGCCTTCGACCACGCCCTGCGGGTGGCCGAGGAGATCGCTCCGCTGGTGCTCTGGATCGACGAGATGGAAAACAGCTTCGGCTACGACCTGCACGGCGGCGGCGGCAACAACAACATTTTCGCCAGCTTCCTGACCTGGATGCAGGAAAAGCCACCCACCGTGTTCGTGGTCGCTACCGCCAACCGGATCGAGAAACTGCCGGCCGAGGTGATCCGCAAGGGTCGCTTCGATCAGCTGTTCTTCCTCGACCTGCCGACCGAGGACGAGCGCAAGGCCATCCTGAGCATCCATATCAAGGCAGCAGGTGGCGCGCTGGACAAGTTCAACCTCAACCTGCTCGCCGCCGTGACCAAGAACTGGAGCGGCGCCGAGATCGAACAGGTGGTCAAGGCCGCGCGCATCCGGGCCTATCAGGACAAACGCGAATTCAGCGATCAGGACGTGGTCTGGAACACGGCGCGCATGGTGCCCCTGTCGCGGACCATGGAAGAGCAGATCAAGCAGTTGCGGCTGTGGTCGGTGAACCGGGCCACGCCGGCATCGAAAAAAGCGGAGGTCTGAATCGTGAGGGGCGTACGTTGCGCGCGGCTCGCCGCCTGTCTGATCGCGTCTGGCCGCAACGCCATCCGTTTCGTCCCCATGGACAAGGCTCCCTGAACTGATCTGACCAGGTATTCACTACCCCGCAGGCCGAAATCAAATCACAAAGCAGCAAGCGCTTTTGTAACTCCGATGGTCCACGCTGCGGTTAATTGATCGGCGACGTATTGATCCAGTCAGTTATACGAGTAACGACATCCTGCTCAAGCCCGTTGAAGCCATGATGGGCCATGGCTTCGCAGGGTTCACCTTTATCGAAACCGCCGTTGACCGTGATCAACTCTTTTCGGGTAGCCGAGGAGAACATCCCCATGAACCTGGGCAGCATATCGGGTGGACAGGCTTGGCAGCCGTCCTGCTCGTGATGAATCACCAGCACAGGAATGTGAAGGTTGCCTAAGGGCATTTCCGACACCGGAACGGTTTTTTTGTCCGTCAGGATGGTCGAGGTCAAAACCAGGCCATCAGGCCCATCCACACCGCTCAGCTGTGTAGCCACGTAGGCGGCCGACTGAGTGCCACGGCTGGTTCCGACAAGCCAGACCGGTATCTTGGCCTGCAGTCTCAGCCAGGCAATGACCGCCTTGATGTCGGTGACATGCTCTGACGTTTCACGAAATCCGCTCAGATAGGGCGGATTCTGCCGATCAGATGGTGCGTCTACAACCGCCACGGTCATGCCTCGGTCGGCAAACATCTGTCGGGTACGCACCAGGAAGTTGTTCTTGCCCCAGGTGATGGTTCCGTCAGGCGTGATCTGCAGTCCTCCGTGACCTCCTGCAAACAGGACCACCGAAGCCTTTGGATGGTCGGGCGTGATAACCAGTATCCGTTGGGTAATGCCGGCCCTGGCAGGGAGATCGACCACTCGCTCCGCGCCGACGGCGAGCCCGGAAAACAAGGCTGCCATGAAGGCAGCAAAAATCATCAGGCGGATGCGTCTGCTTGAATATGGGATCGATTTCAAGATCGTCACTCCCTATTGAATTTTCATCAGATTGATACTCCGTTTGCCAAGCAATTTCCTGTTTCGGAGGTTTGCCTTGCGGGCTGCATCCCCAATCAATTCTAACGTGCCTCAATACCGGATCAAGGCCAGAGAATCAATGGAACCTCTGGACGCATCATCCCTCCAAACTCACAGTAAACAGTGCTGCCTATCCTGAACATTCAGTCAATGGAGGTTTGCCGTGAAGAAATTTCTATTCCTTGGTTCGGCGTTGTTGCTATGCGGGTGTTCGTCCACACCCGTGATGCAAAGCTCTTTCAATGGCAATGGTTACATGTCCGCACCCACCAGTATCAACGATCCCCGTCTACGCAGCCCCCAGTTTTACATGGATGACGACCATTCCCCAGCCGAGCAGTTTTACCGGGATTACTCAAATCGATAGTTAGGCTTCACTTCGGCCCTGCCGTCAGTGCGAGGCAGAGCACTTCCTGATAGCCGCATCCAGCCAGGCGGAATCGACCCCCCCTGTCCTGACAGTGCAAATTGAATGGTCCGGTCCAAGTACCACGGTATGCGGCAATGCGCCGGAAGGATCGCGCAGACGCCGCAGCAAAGAGCCGGGATTCCGGGGCCCGAGCAAGTGCGGGTACGGGGAAGGGTGGCTTTCCAGATAATCCAGCGCCTCGCCCGCGGAACCCATCGCAATACCAAGGAACAGGGTATCCGTGTGTGCCTTGGCCGACTGGTAGAGCAGCGGCATTTCACGCATGCAGAACGGACACGCCGTATCCCATAGATTGACAACCACCGGACCGGGTCGGGCGTCAGCCAGGCGAAAAAACGCCGTCCCGTTCACCGTAGGCAACTCCATATCCACAGCCGCTGCCGGGCTGGCGAACAGCACCAGCCAGGCGGCGGCAAGAAGTTGCCTTGCAATCACAGCGAGGCGCGAATGCCCGCGTATATCTGGCGACCGATGTTCGGGCCCCAGATGTGGGTGACATCGAGATTGCCGGCGGCATCGGTCCACAGGTAGCTGTCGCGGGTCGCCTGCTGGTAATCGAACAGGTTGTTGACGCCGAAGAAGGCCGTATAGCGTTTGTTGAAACGGTACTGGGCCCGGACATCGAGCACGCTGAAGGCCGGGCTGCGGTCCGGCTTGGGTGTGCCGTCGAGGTTGTATTGCTGGGTACCGGCATAGTCGTAGAACCGGGCCAGGTCCTGCGGGCCGGTCCAGGTCAGCTTGGCCGACAGGTCCCAGCCGCCCAGCCTTGAATCCACGTTCAGGTAGGCCCGCTCATTGGGCCGGACAAAGGCCAGGGTTCCGGGGGTGAAGTCGTACTTGTAGCCTTCTGCGCCCAGGCTCACTGCGGTACCGGGCGTGAGCTGATAGGTACCGACCCAGTCGATACCGCGGATGGTGACCGGATCGGGCGCCGAGGTGAACAGGGTATAGGTCAGCCCGCTGCCATCCACATTGCCGGGGATCAGCATGGCGAAATTGTGAATCCGGTTGTAGTTGGCGGAGCCCACCCAGCTGAAGCGGTCGGACGAGTAGCTCAGGGCGTAACTCAGGTTGTCCGAGGTTTCCGGCTTGTCGATCTGGCGGACGATGTAGTTATCGGAAAGGATGCCGTGCTCCTGCTCGAAGAACGAGGTCGGCGCCCGGAAGCCGCGACCGATGGAAAGGCGGCTGGCATAGGCGTCGTTGTGGTGATAGAGCAGGTTTAGACGCGGGCTGGTGATGGTTCCGAACACGTTGTGGTTGTCGACCCGGACCGAGGCGTTCATTTCCAGCGTGTTATCCAGGAAGGTCCGGTAAAGCTGGGCGAACAGCGCCGGATCGCGGTAGGTGTAATCGTCGATACCGTTGTTGACGTGACCATCAGCGGTCACGCCGGTGCTGCTCAGGTCTTCGGAACGGTAATCGGCGCCGAGGGTGACCAGGTTGCTTCCCAAGGGCATCTGATAGCTGGACTGCAGATAATATTGATTCTGGTCGCCGGTGTAGGTCGCATCGCTGCCATAGAAGGAATCCTGATTATGGTGCGCGATGCCGGCCGCAAGTCTCAGCTTGCCCCCGTCCAGATTGCGTTCGGCAATCATCGTGCCCTGCTGGCGGTCCGTGGTGATGATCTGTGCCAGCCCGGCGGCGCCGGCGGTATAGGGAACGATCGTGCCAGTGTCGGGCTCGATCCAGCCGCTCGGGTCAGGCGAGCCATGCGGCCCGGCACTGAAATTGAACGGGTTGCCGGTAGTATCGCCTTCGATGGCACCGTAATCGTTGCCCAGCGGACCACCGCCCCGCTCCTCATGGACCAGATCGATGCGGCCGCGTACCTTGAAGCCGCCGACATCGTCGAGAAAATATCCAAGCCCGCCCATGCTGCGCTGATAGCCGGTGTACTGGCTGATGCCATAGCCCGCCCCGTCGACCGAGTCGTGCTCGCGGTAGTCCGCAGTCAGGGACAGCGCACCGCCGCTGAAGGGCTTGGCCAGGTAGGCGCTGCCACGATGGTCGCCATATTCGCCGACCTCGGCGGTAAATATGTTTTCGCTCTCGATGGGCCGTTTGGTCACGATGTTGACCGTGCCCGCCAGAGCCTCGGGAGCGATCAGACTGGCCCCGGCACCGCGTGCAATGTCGATGCGCTCGATACCGTCGACGCTGACGCTGTCCAGGCCATAGGCCGACGAAACCGACGAATACAGCGGAATGCCATCGATCAGAAGGGTGGTAAAGCGGCCGGGCATGTTGTCCAGCGAGATGTTGCGGACATTGCAGACCGAACACTCGACCTGGATGGAAATACCGGGCCGGTTATCCACGGCCTCGGTCAGGTTGCTGGCATTGCTGCGCTCGATCGCCTTGGCATCGACCGACTCGGTCTTGATGATTTCGTTGCGCAGGCTGCCGGGGGCATTGTTGAGGGCGGGACCGGTGTCCTGGATCACCACGTCGGGCAGGGTCTGGGGCTGATCGGCCATGGCCGGCAGGGCGGGGCCGAAAGCCGCGGCAAGAGCCACGGCCAGGCGGGTTTTGTTCAGCATGATTTACTCCGTAAATGACGAAAGGCGTAGCTGCCGCCGGGTTGGCGGGTGGCCGCTGGGGCGTCTAGATAAGGAGCAAGGGCGGCGCGCGCGAGGAGTAGCGGGATTCGTGTAGCGGTTGATGCCCGACTTCGGACGGCGCGGAGGGCAGTGCGTCGAAACCGCCGGCCGCGACTGGCAGGGCAATCGACGGGATGCCGCCCGCCATGGCGGCGTAGGCGACGCACAGCAGGCAGGTGTCGTGGCCGTGGTGCGCACCCTTGCCGTGCTCGACCGGCGCTTCGTCATCGTCCGGGGTGTGGGTGACGTATTCCACCGCATGATGCAGTTCATGCAGGGTGTAGCCCAACTGGGTCAGCGCCAGCAGGAAAGCCAGCGCAATGGCCAACAGCCAGTCGGGACGGCGGGTGAGTCGCATCCGTCCGCCTAGTCCAGCGAATAGACCATGGGGATCCGGACCGTGGTCCGTTCGGCCAACCGGACATGTTCCAGCTTCAGCGGCGTTGCCGCCTTCAGCAATGCCATGGCATCGTCATCCAGGATTTCACTGCCCGAACTCTTTGCAATGCTGGCAGAGACGATCTGGCCCCTGGCATCGATGACCGCCTCGATCACCACCCTGCCCTCCACGCCCATGCGGCGCGCCATCAGCGGATAGTGCTTATGGGCATTCATCCGGTCCCACAGGCTTTTGCCCAGCCAGGCTCCATCGGCCAATGGCAATTCCGGTTTGGTCTCGACCGGAGGTGGCGGTGGCTCAGGTCTGGGCGGCGGTGGAGCGATGGCCGGTTCAGGTGCCGTAGTGCGAGGGGGCTCGGGCTGGGGTGCCGGTGGCTGGATGACCGGCGCGGGGACCCGAGCCGGCTCGACCGGTTTCACCACCTCTTTCTGAACCGGTCGGGATACAGGCGACGGTTGCCGGGGCAACGCAGCGACTGGATGCTCGGGCGGCGACGCCTCCAGGATGGACACGTCCCACTGGCTCACCCTGGCCGCGGGGTGGGCTCTTGCAATCACCTGGCTGAGGAGCAGCAGCGCGATCAGTCCGCCGTGCAGGGCGATTGAACCGCCCCAGTGCCGGAGGTGTGCACCAGTCTGGCTAGACGCGTTCGACTTTGAGACTGATCCGCTCAAAACCCAACCCCTTGATGGCATCGACTACGCCGACGAAACGATCCAGCACCAGACCCTTGTCGGCCACGACAATGACCTGCGCCTGTCTTGGCAACGGCTTCATGATTGCAGCCAGGCCTTGAACGGTGGTTTTCTGCTGGTTCAGGTAGATGCTGCCGTCGGCGCTGAGGGTGATCTGGATCGGCGTCTGCTGGCTCGCTTCGGCATTTTTCGCCTTGGCCAGATTGACCGGGATCTGGCCGGCCGTGATGAAGCTGGCGGTAGTCAGCACGATCACCAGCAGGACGAGCATGACATCCACCAGAGGGATGACATTGATTTCCTCGATGCTACGCTCCATGCCGCGCTCCGAAGTCGGTCAACATCTCCTTCACCCGGCGGCGCAACGTGTTGTTCAGTGCCACGCAGGGAATGGCCACCAGCAGTCCCATGGCAGTCGATTTCAGCGACAGGCCGAGGCCGACCATGATGGCCTTGACGTCCATCGTCCCGGCCGAGCCCATGGTGTAGAAAGTCAGCATGATGCCGAACACGGTGCCGAGCAATCCGATATAGGGCGCATTGGCGGCGATGGTGCCGATCACGGTCAGCCGCCGGGTCAGCACCGTTTCCAGGACCTCTTTCGAGGGAAAGGCCGCAATGTCCAGCTGCCGGTAGAACGCGAAACGCTCGAAGGCCACCGCGACGGCCCAGATGCTCAGGATCAGCAGGACGCCAACCACACCATAGTCGATCAAGTCGGAAAGCCAGTTCATATCCAATTCCTTGTTTCTTCGGGGTCAGTAGTAATCACGCAAGAAGAGGCTGTCAGAATCCGTTGGAGACCGTCCCGATTCATGCCATCGGGATATTCGCAACTGAGTTGCATAATACAAAGCAGCCTCATTTAACGCAACTTGGTTGCATAGACACGCATCGTGTCCGGAAGTTCTACACTGAACGAGTACCCAGTCTTTACTATCGGCGATGCAACCAAAACCCAAACCGGCCCACTAAACGGACATGATCGAAAAACTGCTTTCCCTGCCGCGCACCGTCTGGCTACTGGGTCTGGTCAGTCTGTTCAACGACAGCACCAGCGAACTGGTCTATCCCCTCGTGCCGCTGTTCCTGGCCTCGGTGCTGATGGCCGGGCCCAAGGCACTCGGTCTGATCGAGGGTATCGCCGAGGCCACGGCCAGCCTGCTGAAGCTGTTTTCCGGCGTGGTCATGGATCGGCGGGGTCACGCCAAGGGCTGGGTGGCGGGCGGCTACGCCCTGGCTGCCTTGTCCCGCCCGCTGTTCTATCTGGCCGGGAGCTGGCCGATGGTGCTGGCACTGCGCTTCGCCGACCGGGTCGGCAAGGGCCTGCGCACCTCGCCGCGCGATGCCCTGCTGGCCAACTCGGTGAACGACGACCGCCGCGGTCTGGCCTTCGGCCTGCACCGGGCGATGGACAACGCCGGGGCGGTGATCGGGCCGCTGCTGGCGGCCCTGCTGCTGGAACGGGGCATGGCCCTGCGCGAGGTCTTCCTCTGGGCTATCGTGCCGGGCCTGATCACCATCGCCCTGGCGTTCGCCATCAAGGAGCCTCCTGCCGTCGCCGTCACGCGCAAACCGTTTTCCTGGAAACTGGCTGGCTTCCCACCGGCCTTCAAGCGCTATCTGGTAGTGCTGGCCCTGTTCACCCTGGGCAACTCGTCCAACATGTTCCTGCTGCTGCGGGCCAAGGAACTCGGCCTGTCCGATTACCAGGTTCCGCTTCTGTGGGCGCTGACCTCGGCCGTGGCGATGCTGTTCTCGACCCCGCTCTCCGCGCTGTCGGATCGCCTGGGCCGGACCCGGCTGATTCTGGTCGGCTGGGCCATTTATGGGCTGTTCTACCTGGTCATGGGCTTGAATGGTTTCCATGCCCTGCTGCTCTGGCCGCTATTCGCCTTCTACGGCCTGTTTCTGGCCGCCACGGAAGGTGCAGAAAAGGCGCTGGTGGCCGACCTAGCTCCGAAAAACATGCTTGGCACCGCCTACGGCTGGTTCAATTTGACCACCGGGGTGATGCTGCTGCCCGCATCGCTGCTGTTCGGCGAACTCTATCAACAGGCTGGCGCTTTGACCGCTTTCGCATTCTCTGCTGCCTGTGCCCTGATGGCGGCCATCCTGCTGCCGCTGTGGGCCTTGCGCAGTATTCAACCCCGTTCACTTTCATCAACCCAGGAGCACACGTCATGAACACCCGTATCCAAACCCTGCACGCCCGTGAAATCCTCGACTCGCGCGGCAACCCCACGGTCGAAGTCGAAGTGACGCTGGCCAATGGCGCCTTCGGTCGCGCCGCCGTGCCGTCCGGCGCCTCCACCGGCATCCATGAAGCACTGGAATTGCGCGATGGCGACAAGGCCCGCTACGGCGGCAAGGGCGTGCTGAAGGCAGTCGGCCATGTCAACACCGACATTCGCGCGATCGTCACTGGCATGGATGCACTCGATCAGGGCGCCATCGACCGCGCCATGCTGGCTTTGGACGGCACCCCGCACAAGGAAAAACTCGGCGCCAACGCCATCCTCGGCGTCAGCCTGGCCGTGGCCCGCGCCGGGGCGGCAGCCAGCAACCTGCCCCTGTTCCGCTATCTCGGCGGATCCGCCGCCTGCCGTCTGCCGGTGCCCATGTTCAACATCCTGAACGGCGGCGTACATGCCAACTGGCAGGGCACCGA
>JARLJM010000158.1 GCA_031291185.1 Parasulfuritortus sp.
ACCGTGATCGGCTCGCCGGCCATGTTGCGGATATCGTCCACCACGACTTCCCGCAAGCCGGCCGGCTGGATCAGTTCAATGCGGTCGCCGGCGCTGAGCTTGTTCTTGGCCTCGAATTCGGCCAGGCCGCGGGCCGGGTCATAACTCACGATGTCGCCGACATACAGGCTGCGCCCGCTTTCGGAATGGCCGCGCAGGTAGTTCTGATATTCGGCCGGGGTGTGGCGCTGGAAGAAGCCGTCGGTGTAGCCGCGATTGGCCAGGCCATCCAGATGGCCGAGCAGCTTCGGGTCCAGCCCGCCGCCGGCGACCGCGTCGTCGATGGCCTGCCGATAGGCCTGGCAGACCCGCGCCACGTAGTAGGGCGACTTGGTGCGGCCCTCGATCTTGAGCGAATCGACGCCGATCTCGACCAGGCGCTGGATGTGCTCGATGGCGCGCAGGTCCTTGGAGTTCATGATGTAGGTGCCGTGCTCGTCCTCCTCGATGGGCATGTAGCTGCCCTGCCGGCGCTCGTTTTCCTCGATCAGGAACACATCGCCCGAGGCGTCGACCCTGGCCGGATGGGTCTTGTAATCCCAGCGGCAGGAGTTGGTGCAGCTGCCCTGGTTGGGGTCGCGGTGATTGAAGTAGCCGGACAGCAGGCAGCGGCCGGAATAGGCCACGCACAGGGCTCCGTGGACGAACACCTCCAGCTCCATGTCCGGGCAGTCCTGGCGGATGGCGGCGATCTCGTCCAGCGACAGTTCGCGCGACAGGATCACCCGGCTCACCCCGGCCCGCTGCCAGAACTTCACGGCCGCACTGTTGACCGTGTTGGCCTGCACCGAGAGGTGGATCGGCATCTCGGGCCAGGTTTCCCGCACCAGCATGATCAGGCCGGGGTCGGACATGATCAGGGCATCGGGCTTGAGCGCGACCACCGGGGCCATGTCCTTGAGATAGGTCTTCAGCTTGGCGGTATGGGGATAGATGTTGGAAACCAGATAGAAAGGCTTGCCCAGACCGTGGGCTCGGTCGATACCTTCCTTCATCAAGGCCAGGTCGCCGAAATCGTTGTTGCGCACCCGCAGCGAGTAGCGCGGCTGGCCGGCGTAGACGGCTGTCGCGCCGAAGGCGAAGGCGGTATCCAGCATGTGCAGTGAACCGGCGGGGGCGAGTAATTCAGGGACGTGTTGTGGCATGATCGATCAATTTTCAAAGCAGCCATTAGGCTAGCATCGAAACGGGGAAAGGACGGAGATGACATCGATACCGAGCTGGTTTTTCTGGGCGCTGCTGTCAGCCATGTTTGCCGCGTTGACCGCGATCTTTGCCAAGATCGGCATCCGGGGCGTGGATTCGGACCTGGCTACGCTGGTCCGCACCCTGATCATCCTGGCGGTGCTGTCCGGCTTCGTCGCCTTCACCGGCAAATGGAGCAACCCGTTCCTCTGGCAACCCAAGACCTGGCTGTTCCTGGTCCTGTCCGGGCTGGCGACGGGCGCCTCCTGGGTCTGCTATTTCCGCGCGTTGCAGATCGGCGAGGCCTCCAAGGTGGCCCCGGTCGACAAGCTCAGTCTGGTGCTGGTCGCCATCTTCGCCGTGACCTTCCTCGGCGAGCGTCCGTCCCTGCGCGAGTGGTCGGGCATCCTGATGGTGGCCGGCGGCGTGCTCGTGCTCAGCCTGAAACGTTGATGAAGACCTATACGCCGATGCGGGCAACCTATCTGTTGTTAGGTGTGTGGCTTACGTTGGCCATGTGGTTTCCAACCCTAACCACCGCGGCCGATGCAGGCCAGAAGGCACCGGCCTGGCAGGTCACGACCCTGGATGGACAGGTGATCAGTTCAGCCAGTCTCAAGGGCAAGGTCGTGCTGGTGCATTTCTGGGCCACCTGGTGCCCGCCGTGCCGGGAAGAAATGCCGGCCCTGGAGTCCTTTTACAAGCAACATGCCAAGGACGGGCTGGAAATTGTCGGAATCAGCCTGGACGAGGCTGACGACCTCGCCAGCGTGCGCCGCTTCGCGCAACCCTTCACCTTCCCGCTCGGGATGAAAACCGCAGCCCAGGTTGACGGCTTCGGCCGGATCTGGGTCCTGCCCTTGTCATTCCTGATCGACCGGCAGGGTGTGTTGCGCGAGGACGGCTGGACTGGCGAACGAAGGATCGACGCCGCCAGCCTGGACCGGATCGTCCTGCCCCTGCTATCCGGACCCTAGAAGTTCAGGGTCGTCCCGATCGAGGCATTCCAGCGCGGCGCCAGCTGCACGCCGTTGACGTATTGATACAGCGGCAACTGGACGAAGCCATACACCTTGGCTGACTTGTTCATATTGAAGGTCAGGCCGGGGCTGAGATAAACCAGGGTTCCGCCTGAATTTTCGGTATCGGCATTGGCACCCGTGTCACGGGCGCCGGTCTTGGCGTTGACCTGAACCTGGGGCACCCAGCGGCCCCAGCTCATGTAGCGGAAACCGCCATTCAGATTGAGCGCATTGCCGGGGCGATAATCGTCCCTGGTCTTGAGCGCGGTCTGGAACAGGCCTTGTGCGAACCAGTCCCAATCCTTGTTGAGTGCGCCGAATCGATAAGCCCCCAGAGTCAGGTCGGTGCTGCCGGTACCGGCCTGCAGGCTGCGGTCCAGTGCGCTTCCAGCCAGCGGACCGGCGGTGAAATTGGCCGTGGTTTCGCCGGTGGGCAATTTCAGGCCGAACAGCAACCCGATGTCGCCATCCGGCGATAAACCCTGATACCGGCCCATCACCTTGATGTCGCCCAGTTCATGCAAATGGGATGAGGAGGCGTCGAAGCCGCCGGCAGCGATGGTGTCGCTGTCCACGGTGCTGTGGTAACGGTCATAGAACGGCACCTGGACATTCACGCCCCATGACCGGTTCAGGGTGTAATCCAGGCCGAGCGTGTAATAGCGGTTAGTGGTCTTCTGTTCGATCTCGCCCAGCGTTCCGCCCGCCAGCGCGTTGTTCACTCCGGCATCCGTCGCCTTGTGGCTTCCTGCGCGGAGCTGGTTCTGGTTGATGAAATCGTAGCGGAGGTCAATCTTCAAGCCGGGCGTACCGGACAAGCCCTGGCTATCCCAGTCCGAACTGAGCGTGCAGCCGCAGCTTGAACAGGCGAATGAGGGGGAGGACAGGACACTTACACCGGCCAGCACGGCGGCAGGCAGGGCTCTTCTGGCAATGGACAGTTTCACGTTCGGGCTCCGGCTATGGGGACAGGGAGGGGTGTTTTTGTCCCCGGATCATATCCGGCAGCACTTCCAACACATCTGCGACAAAACGTCGCAGATGTGTTGGACAATCAATCCCCGAAGTTGGTCCCTACCCGGCGCGCGCTTTCCACCCAGGGGTGATCGACCGGCACCGTCTTGACCTTGCCGGCCACATCTTCCAGCAGCACCGCCTCGGTGGATTCGCCCCGTGCGGCGACCATCACGCCATAGCGGCCCTCGTTGATCAGGTCGGCGGTGGCCGTGCCTAGCCGGGTCGACAGGATACGGTCGGCAGCCGATGGCGCCCCGCCGCGCTGCAGGTGGCCAAGGATGGTGACCCGCGCTTCGAGGCCGGTCATCTGTTCCAGTTGCTGGGCCAGCTTGATGGTCCGGTCGGCATAGACGATCTCGGGTTCTTCGACTTCGATGTCCTTCACTTTGCGCCCCTTCTTACTTTCCAGCGCGGCCAGCCGGGCCTGGTGTTCCTGCACGCTGATCGCGCCCTCGGCCACCGCGACGATGCTGAACGGCTTGCCGCCGCGACTGCGGCGTTTGATGGCGGTGGCCACGCTGTCCACATCGTAGGGAATCTCGGGAACCAGGATGACATCGGCGCCGCCGGCGATGCCTGCGCCGAGCGCCAGCCAGCCGGCCCGGTGGCCCATGATCTCGACCACAATGATGCGATGGTGGCTGTGCGCCGTGCTGTGCAGGCGGTCAACCGCCTCGGTGGCGATGCCCAATGCGGTGTCGAAACCGAAGGTGATGTCGGTCATCGCCACATCGTTATCGATGGTTTTGGGCAGCGTCACCACGTTGAGGCCGGCCTCCTTGAGGCGCAAGGCGTTCTTCTGGGTGCCACCGCCGCCCAGGCAGACCAGGCAGTCGAGCCGGTGATCGTGGTAATTGCTGACGATGGCATCGGTCATGTCGCGCATCTTGCCGCCGACCGACATCTTGTGCGGCTTGTCGCGGCTGGTGCCGAGTATCGTGCCGCCCAGGGTGAGGATGCCGGACAGCTGGCCGCCTTCGAGCGGCGCGGTGCGGTTTTCCATCAAGCCGCGAAAGCCATCCCGGAAACCGATCAGATGCATGCCATAGTGCCCGACTGCCGCCTTGCCAACGCCACGGATGGCCGCGTTCAGACCGGGACTGTCGCCGCCGGCGGTGAGGATGCCGATGTATTTGGTCATGGGAGAACCCCGAGGTGGTGGACGAAGGGCCGCAAGCTTACAGCATCTCCACGACCCATTTCGTTACAGTGGCCGTCGCCCGCGCGCATTGTTCGCCACGGGCGTCGCTGAAGGCCTGGTATTCCTCGGCCTGCCACATGTCGTAGGTGCGCCCGGTGAACTGGTGCTGCAGTTCCTGGCAGGTCACGCCGCCGAACTCGGCCCGGAACTTGTCGACCAGTTCCTGGCCCTTCTTGAAATTGTTGATGAAGCGGCCCTTGTCCAGCTTGTCCCGATCCCGACCGCGCTTGGCGGACAAGGCGACCAGCCCGCCGGTCAACGCCCCGCAGGCGCCCTGGCCGGACAATGCGCCGCCACCCGACAGGCCATGGCTGGCCTTGATCACGCTGTCGTCGACGACGCCGACCGTCTCCTGGATCGCCGACAGCACGCATTGCGGACAGCAGCCGTAATCCAGCTCGTATTGCATGGCCTTGTCATAGGCTTGCTGGGCCAGTGCCTGTTTGTCTTCGGTGCTCATGGATGCCCTCGTGTATTAGCAAATGCTTATGTATAGCATACCTCCCGGCGCGCTCTTCGGGTTGAGGTAGTATTTATCCTGTGAAGACTTGGAGATGCCGGTGCAACTGAAAAAGTGGATCCCATTTTTAACGGCTTTCGTCCTGCCAATTCTGCTCATTTACGCTTGGTGGGGCGGCTTCAACCCGGTCAGCATCGAGGAAAACCAGATGCGCGGCCCCTACAGCTACGCCTACCTGGAACAGCAAGGCGACTATGCCAAGCTGCCCGATGCGCAGGGCAAGGTGGGCAAGGCCCTGGCCGATCAGCGGATCGTTCCCGGACAACCCATTACCGTGCTTTATTCCGATCCGGACAAGATCGCCATGGCTGACCGCAAAGCGCGTACCGGCTACCTGATCCCGCAGGGCATCCAGCTTAAGGCCCCGCTCAAACAGGATACCATTCCGAGCCGGCAGGTACTGCTGGTTCAGGTCCGGACCGCGATCATGCTGGCGCCCAGCCGCGCCTACCAGGCCCTGAACGATTATCTCAAGGCACGCAACGCTGCTCTCCAGATGCCCACCGTCGAGATCTATCAGGGCTCCAGTTCGATCTGGAGCAACGGCACGCTCAGCGTCGAAATGCCGCTGGCCTCCGTTCCGGAGAAGGGGACCAGATGATTTTCTGGGGCGCGCTGCTGACCTTGATCTGGGACCAGTTGAGCCCCCTGCACCGGCCGACCCAGTTTGACCGCCTGTTCGTCCGCTATTCCGACTGGGTACTGCACCATTTCAATGCCGGCACCCATAGCCACGGCCTTCTTGCCTGGACCGTCGCGGCCCTGATCCCGGCGCTGCTGGTCGGCCTGGTCGGGCTCGCGCTGGGCGAAAGCAACTACTTTCTCGGCCTGGCCTGGGGTGCCCTGGTGCTTTATCAATGCCTCGGCTTCCGGCAGATCAGCCAGTTGGCCGACGAACTGCAAAGCGCCTTGCACAGGGGCGACCAGAAGAACGCCCGCCTGCTCCTGGTCGAATTCGGCCTGGACAATGTGGACGCCATTCCGGCCCAGGAACTGAACCGGGTGGCCGTGGCCCAGGTGCTGCAACTCGGCCTGAGCCGGGTCTATGGCCCCTTGTTCTGGTTCATGCTACTCGGGCCCTTCGGCGCGGTCGCCCATGCCCTGAGCACACCGTTGGCCGAACGCTGGCGCGGCGATACCGATTTCCGGGTCATGATCGGCCGGATATTGAATCTGCTGGACTGGTTGCCTGTCCGACTATTGGCGTTCAGCTTTGCCATCGTGGGAAATTTCGAGGAGGCCATGCTGTCCTGGCGCTCGAATAACAGCGACGACACCCCCTCTAACGCGGCCATTCTGCAAGCCGCCGGCTTTGGCGCTTTGGGTATGGATGACACGTCACCCGATCCGGATTACGTCAGTGGTGCGGCCGCCCTGCTGAAGCGGGCGGCGCTGGTCTGGCTGGCGTTGCTGGGTTTGCTCTGGCTGGGCGGGCTGTAAGCCCACCCATGGCATTCACGTCTGACGACTATCAGGCCCGATCAGAAATCGATATAAGCCCGGCCCTTGTCCAGCGAGTAGCCCCAGGGCAGGCCCGAGTTCTTCCAGCCATTCACCGCGCGGCGGCCCTTGCTGTCGCCATTCGTGCCCATATCGCCTTCGAACCCCTCGTACACTGAATAGACATTGCCGTAACCGCTCTTGCTCAGCAAGTTGGCGGCGGCGGCGCTGCGGTCACCGGAGCGGCACATGACGATGATGGTGTCGACCTTGGTCAGACCACGGGACTTCAAAGCGTCATCCACCTTCATGGTGAACCCGGAATTCGGCGTCATCATGAAACGGCCCTTCTTGGCATCCCAGGTCGAATAGTCATCCAGCATGTACGGAATATTGATATCGACCTGATCGGCAATGCCGATGTATTCGGTTTCGGCCGGGGTCCGCACATCGATGAACAGGATCTTGGCCGGATTCTTGGTTTTCATCTCGAACGCTTCCTTGGCGGAGAGGTATTTTCCGGAAGTAGTCTGCTTCGACTCCGGGAGTTTGCTGGGGTCGAACGTGTCAGCGTAGGCCCCGCTCATGGAAATGAAAATGGCCGTGGCAATGAGTGCTGCAAATTTGCTCATGTCTTAATTCCCTAAAATTTGATGTGATGAAACGGCTTGAAAACCGGCCGCAAAAATAACATAACTTCGGAATATCAGGATTTACTACTTTGTGATCGCGCAACCATCCCGGCGAAGAAATTCAAGCGCGGTAGCCGCAGTGGAAACTGTGCTGGACAGGTGCTTCTGGTCTAACCCGGTTTTCTGGCGATGAACTGCACCACCGCGCCCGCGCCGAAATGAAAACGACCTTCATGCACCTCGCGCACGAGTTCGCTACCATGTTCGATGCTCAGCCCCGAGAGTTCATCGCCCAGGCTGACCAGGTCCATCATCATTTCGGCATTGGGCGGTCCGCCGGTGCCGAATTCGAGTTGCCTCGGCGTATAGGCCTCCAGAAGCAAGACCCCGCCGGGCCTGAGGGCGCGCACCACATGACGGTGGACCTGCTTGCGCAGGGCCGGCGGCAGATGGCAGAAGATGGAAACGACACTGTCCCAGCGCGCCTCGCCCAGGTCCGCATCGGCCAGGTTGGCATGCACGGTTTCGATCGTCACGCCCTGCTCCGCCGCCCACCTGGCTGCCTTGGCCAGACCGACCGCCGAGGCGTCGATGCCGGTTACCCGGAAGCCCTGTTTGGCCAGCCAGACCGCATTGCGGCCTTCGCCTTCACCCAGACACAACACCTCGCCGCCCTTGGGCAGGCGAGCTGCCACTTCGACCAGGAAAGTGTTCGGCTCGCTGCCATAGACAAACTCTTCGCTGCCATAGCGTTCATCCCACATGAGTCCGGTCTCCTTCAGGCAAAGTCGTTATCCGGTGCGCAGGCTGCTCAATGGGCACAAAAGGCGGTCAGGTCGTTCTCGCCGGTCGAAGCCATTTTTTCCAGACAGGCGATGACCTTGTGGCTGGCCTGCTCCATGCGCACCAGGTTCGACTGCATGCGTCCTGTATCACCCTCGGCAAAGGCCTTCAGTGCATCGGCCGCACCCCGGTGAACCTCTGCATGAGGCGCTTCGAGTTCGCTGTAGCCCGGCAATTTCGAGAAACAGGCGTGGCCCTCACCCGAGTAATACCATTTCCCGAGTCGGCAATGGGTATGCTCGACCGTAAGCGACGGGCTTTCCTGCTCGAGGCCGAGCAACACCTTGTATAGATTGAACTTGAAGGTCACATGGTCCACCTTAGCCACCTCGCAGAAGCCGCGCAGTGAAGAGGCGGCGATGCTGCGTTCCATCCCTTCCGACATGTCGAGCAACTGGCGCATGGTCTGCGCGGCAGACTGGCCGTCCTCACTGAAGTGGGCCGATTGTTCGGCCAGAAGCATCATCTGCTCGCGGCTTGCCGTACTGTCGGCGTGAATCCGGTCGACCAGACCGCCGATTTCCTGGGTCGCATTCGCGGTCCGCTCCGACAACTTGCGCACTTCGTCCGCCACTACGGCGAAGCCGCGTCCGTGCTCGCCAGCGCGGGCCGCCTCGATGGCCGCATTGAGCGCCAGCAGATTGGTCTGGTCGGCAATATCCTTGATCAGATTGACGATCCCGCTGATCTGCTGGGCACGGTTGTCGAGCTCACCGACCTGATCCGCCGTGCGCTGCGAGTTGCCGGCCAGGTCGCCAAGA
>JARLJM010000159.1 GCA_031291185.1 Parasulfuritortus sp.
GCGAAGTCGCGCTCGTCATGCGCCGGCACGGCCATCACGGCGCCCTCGCCGTAGCCCATCAGCACGTAGTTGGCGACGTAGACCGGCACCGGTTCGTTGGTGAACGGGTGGTAGACCTTGAGGCCGGTGTCCATGCCCTTCTTTTCCATGGTCGCCATGTCGGCCTCGGCCACGCTGCCCTGCTTGCATTCGTCGATGAACTGGGCCAGGGCCGGGTTGTGGGCGGCGGCCTGCCGGGCCAGCGGATGCTCGGCGGCGACCGCGACGTAGGTCACGCCGAACAGGGTGTCGGCGCGGGTGGTGAACACCTTGAGGACGTCGCCGCCGGCCTGATGCCGCTCATTCAACGGAAAGTGTATCTCGACCCCGAAGCTCTTGCCGATCCAGTTGCGCTGCATGGTCTTCACGCGCTCCGGCCAGCCGGGCAGGGTGTCCAGTCCGGACAGCAATTCTTCCGCGTAGTCAGTGATGCGGAAGAAGTACATCGGGATGTCGCGTTTTTCCACCAGCGCGCCGGAGCGCCAGCCGCGGCCGTCGATGACCTGCTCGTTGGCCAGCACGGTGTGGTCGACCGGGTCCCAGTTCACCGTCGCCATCTTCTTGTAGATGACGCCCTTCTCGAACAGCCGGGTGAACAGCCACTGCTCCCAGCGGTAGTAGTCGGGCTTGCAGGTGGCCAGCTCGCGCGACCAGTCGATGGCCAGGCCGAGCGACTTGAGCTGCTTCTTCATGTAGTCGATGTTGGAATAGGTCCAGCCGGCCGGCGCCACGTCGTTGGCGATGGCGGCGTTCTCGGCCGGCAGGCCGAAGGCGTCCCAGCCCATCGGCTGCAGGACGTTGAACCCGCGCATGCGGTGATAGCGGGCCAGCACATCGCCGATGGTGTAGTTGCGCACGTGGCCCATGTGCAGCTTGCCCGACGGGTACGGGAACATGGACAGGCAGTAGTACTTCGGTTTGGTCGTGTCTTCCGAAGCCTTGAACATCTGTTTTTCGTCCCAGTTCTGCTGGGCATCCGGTTCAATGACTTCCGGGCGGTAGAGGGCGTCCATATACAAGGATGTTATTGAGTAAGAAGAAGATTATATCGGCCCTGCCGGTGACATGGCGGGTTAGTGGCGGATATACTCGTCCGACATCCTATTTTTCGTTATCCGTTTTGGGGGAGCAGTAAATGTCTAAAAAGCATCCTGTCGTGGTCGTAACGGGTTCGTCCGGCGCGGGTACCACCACTGTCAAGCGCGCGTTCGAGCACATCTTCACGCGTGAAAACCTGAATGCCGCCGTCGTCGAAGGCGACAGCTTCCACAGCCTGGGCCGCGTCGAATTCAAGGAAGCCATGAAGAAGGCCGAGGCCGAAGGCAATCATTCCTTCTCCCACTTCGGCCCCGAAGCCAACGACTTCGATGCCCTGGCCAACCTGTTCAAGACCTACGGCGAAACCGGCGGCGGCAAGAAGCGCTACTACATCCACAGCGATGAAGAAGCCGCCCAGCTGAACGCCCGTCTCGGCACCAATCTGAGCCCCGGCCAGTTCACCCCCTGGGAAGACATTCCCACGCCCACCGATATGCTGTTCTACGAAGGCCTGCATGGCCTGGTCGTGACCGACAAGGTCGATATGGCCAAGTATGTCGACCTCGCCATCGGCGTGGTTCCGGTCGTCAACCTGGAATGGATCCAGAAGATCCACCGCGATGCCGCCGAGCGTGGATACTCCGCCGAAGTGATCGTCGACACCATCCTGCGCCGCATGCCGGACTACGTAAACTACGTTACGCCGCAGTTCTCACGCACCCACATCAATTTCCAGCGCGTGCCGATGGTCGACACCTCCAACCCGTTCATCGCCCGCGATATCCCGACCCCGGACGAGAGCATGGTCGTGATCCGCTTCAGCGACCCCAAGGGCGTCGACTTTCCCTACCTGCTCAACATGATTCACGACTCCTTCATGTCCCGCCGCAACAACCTGGTGGTGCCTGGCGGCAAGATGGGCATGGCCATGGAAGTCATCCTGGAGCCGGTCATCCACAAGATGGTGGAAGCCAGCCGCAAGGGTTGATTGCATAAACAGCCGTGAAAA